>JAYZDP010000123.1:0-7342 GCA_036337765.1 Acidobacteriota bacterium | reverse complement strand
AGGGCGGTCGCCGAGCGGGCTGCCGAGCCGACCATCGAACCGGCCGCTCGGGCTGTGCAACTGCGCGACGAGACGGCGCGCTTCTTGCGGTCGAACGAAGCGAGGGCCGTGCTCGAGCGGGATCCCCGCACTGAGATCCGTGACCTCGCTGTGAGCCTGTGGCGACGGTCGCCGCTGAGGCAAGGCGAGGCCCTGTCGGCGCTGGCGGTATCGCTCGGACCGGGCCCTCCGGCCTCCTTCTCCTTCGGCTTGCCGGTGCACGACGGCAGCTTCGACCCCGCGGCTATGGCAGAGACGGGTCGTAGGGCTGAAGTGTGGGAAGAGGGAGAGCTGGAGATACCTGCGACGGACGGGCGGCTCGCGATCGTGCGATTCTGGGTCGTACCGCTGTTGGGGGCCCGGCCTGACGAACTGGTGTTAGGGGGGCTGTTCGAGGATCTGCTGATGGGCGGTGCTGGGAACGGCGCACCGCGAGCGCTCTACGCCGGCGGAGCCGCCGGATCGAGCGTCTCAGTGCCCTGGCTGGGGAGCGTAGTGGCGCTCGAGCAGGTGGCTGTGCACGCCGCGGGGACTCTGCTGCTGGCGGTCGTGCTGATCTTGCTCGCCGTGCTGCTGGGGCTCGGCGACGCCGGCTTTCGCGACCGCCTGCGAGCCTTTTTGGTCTCCTATCCGCGCCGTCTGATCGTCATTTACGCGCTGCTGATCGTCTTGCCGCTCCTGCTGCTGAACCTGGTGCTGTTCCAGGCCATGGGCGAGAGACTGCGGGCCGAGCACCGGGAGGCGGCGGAGGTCTCGCTCGTGGTCGCCCAGCGGGTGCTCAGCGATTACCTCCTGGCTCTCGATCCGGGCTTCGGTCTGCGCACCGCACTGGAGCAGGAGGTCTTAGACTGGCTTTCCTCGGTCGTGGCTCAGGAGGTCAACGTGTACTGGGGAAGCGAGTACTTCGCCTCCAGCCTGCCGGCGCTCTTCACGGCCAACCTTCTACCGCAGCGCATCCCCGGTGACGTGTATTCCGACCTCGTCCTGCGCCGGGCCGAAACCGCCTCGCGGACCCGCGCCGGCGGCGGCCGGTCGTATCTGGAGCTCTACGCGGTGCTGGAGCTGCCAGAGATTCCGCAGGCTTCGGAGCGCCGGTTCTACCTCTCAACTCTTCTCGTCGCCCAGGAGGAAGAGGTTGCGGCGCAACTAGGTGCCCTGAGCAGGCAGGCGTTCCTGGTGACGATCGGCCTCCTGTTGCTGATGCTCGCGGTCTCGGCACGGCTCGCTGCGGGCTTCACCCGCCCGGTGATGGAGATCGTAGAGGGCACCGACCGCATCGCGCGTGGTGAGCCGTCGCTGCGGCTAGATCCGACTGAGCCCGAGCTGCGCACGTTGGTATCCGCGATCGACGAGATGGCGGCGCGCATCGCCATCGGTCGAGACGAGCTAGTACGCGAGAAGCAGGTGATGGAACAAGTGGTCGAAAACATCACGGCGAGTGTGGTTTCGCTCGATGGCGATCGCCGAGTGCTGATGCACAATCGGATCGCCGAGGAGCTGCTCGGAGCCCGGGTCGGCGAGACCATCGACGCGATCGCGGCCAGGGGGTGCGTGCCTGGACTGGCCGGGTTTCTTGCCGACGTGTCGGAGAGTGAGGCACCCGTAAGCGCGCGCCTTGGCCGCGACGACGACCAGGAGCTGGAGTGGAGTGCGGTATGGGTTCCGGTGCCGGGAACCGGTGCACCCGCAGCACTGCTGGTGATCGAGGATGTCACCGAGATCCTGCGCGCGCAGCGCCTCGAGGCGTGGGCTGAGATGGCACGGATCATCGCCCACGAGGTCAAGAACCCGCTCACGCCGATCCGGCTCTCCACCGAGCACATGAAGGAGGTATTCGAGACTTCTCCCGAGCGCTTCCGCGACGTCTTCGAGCGCTGTACCGCGAACATTCTGGCTCAGGTGGGCGAGTTGAGAGACATCGCCGGCGAGTTCTCGACCTACAGTCGGGTGCCGAGTATGGATCTCGAGCCCGGCGACCTGGTGTCGCTCACGCGCGAGGTGGTCAACGGCTATCTAGCGGCACCGCCGCCGGGCGTTGACATCGCGCTCAGTAGCGAGCTGGGGCGGGCCGCCGTGCGCTGTGACGATCGGATGATGGGCCGAGCGCTGCGCAACCTGCTCGAGAACGCGATTCGTGCCAGCGGCGGCTCCGGCAGGGTAGAGATCGAGGTCGCCGGCTCTGACCGAAAGGTCTGGATCGAGGTCACCGATCGTGGCCCCGGAGTGCGCCCCGAGGATCTCGCCCGGATCTTTGAGCCCTATTTCTCGACCCACGATACCGGCACCGGGCTCGGCCTGCCGATCGCGAAACGCATCGTCGAGGGCCACGGTGGCACCATTCACGCGACGAATCGAGACCAGGGCGGACTCAGGGTGCGTATCGAGCTGCCGGGGATCTGACCGTGCCAGGTGATGGCACCGCCGCGACTCGGGCGGTGGTAGTGTCCGACTCGCCTTGGCTAGGACTGCTCGTTGTTGCTGCCTCGTGAAGTCGCGTCTGGGAGTCCTGGCTCCGATGGCGGCGCTCTTGGTCGCATGCTCCGGGGAGCCGATCGGAGGGTCCACGGTTGCCGAAGCCGCACCGGTTACGGAGCCCGAGCAGCGCGCGGTCACGACCGCCGGCCGGCCCCTAGAGCTGCGCGCGAGGGTCGTGAACTCTCACCCTCACGACCGCGGCGCCTACACCCAGGGACTGCTGTGGGACGGCGAAGCCTTGCTGGAAAGCGTCGGCCGCTACGGCGAGTCCAACCTTCGCCGTTGGGCACCTGGTGAGCGCCGACCGTCTTTGGAGCGGGAGCTCGAGGGGCACCTGTTCGGCGAAGGCCTCGCGCGGGTCGGGGATCGACTTATCCAGCTCACCTGGAAAGAAGAGCTCGCCCTGATATGGGATCGCGAGACTTTGCGGCCCCTGCAACGCATCTCCTATAGAGGAGAGGGTTGGGGTCTGTGCCACGACGGGCGACGCCTGTTCATGAGCGATGGCAGTCATACACTTACGTTGCGAGACCCGGCCACCTTCGCCACCACCGGGGAGCTGCGGGTCACCACCCCGCGAGGTCAGGCCTTGGGCGCACTCAACGAACTGGAGTGTGCCGAGGGTTGGGTATTCGCGAACATCCTTGGCTCGGAGCGGATCGCACGGATCGACCCGCAGACCGGTATCGTCACGGCCTGGATCGACGCATCCGGGCTGCTGTCGCGCCTGGAGCGCCTGCGCGGCGCCGAGGTGTTGAATGGCATCGCCTATCGCCCCGATCGAGAGACCTTCTATCTCACTGGCAAGTACTGGCCAAAGGTCTTCGAGGTCGTTTTCGAGTAACCTGCCCCGTTTCTCGGGGTGGACTGAAGGAGCGCACATGAGCGAATGGCACGTCGCGGTCGATGGACAACAGCAGGGACCCTTCAGTGAGCACGACGTGCTCGAGAAGATCCGCGCGGGTGAGCTCGACGCGCGCGCTCACGTTTTTCGCCGGGGCATGAGCGACTGGCAGCCCATTGCTTCGTACGCCAGCTTCGGCGGCGCCCTGGGCGGCGACGCAGCTGCGGGGGTGCCGACCCCGAGCGCGGGAGGGCTCGCCCACGAGATCGACTACGAGATCTTCGGCGAGGAGATGCAGTTCGTCGAGATCACGCTTGACCCCCGAGAGGCCTGCATCGCTGAGGCCGGAAGCTTCATGTACATGGACCCGTCGATCGAGGTCGAGACGATCTTCGGTGACGGTAATCAACAGGACGGCGGCTTTCTCGGCTCACTGATGTCAGCGGGCAAACGGGTGCTAACCGGGGAGTCGTTGTTTTTGACCGTATTTGGCAACAGTGGCGGCGGCCAGCAGAAAGTGGCCTTCGCGTCTCCCTATCCCGGCACCATAATCCCGTTCGACCTGCCCCAGCATGCAGGCCAGGTCCTCTGTCAGAAAGACGCCTTCCTCTGCGCGGCAAAGGGGGTATCGGTCGGAATCGCGTTCAACAAGAAGATCGGTGCCGGTCTCTTCGGCGGCGAGGGCTTCGTTCTCCAGAAGCTCGAGGGCGAAGGCCTAGCCTTCGTGCACGCGGGCGGGGCAGTCGTCGAGCGTGAGCTAGGCACGGGTGAGCGCCTACGCCTTGACACCGGCTGCTTAGTGGCCTTCGAGCACACGGTCGACTACGACATTCAATTCGTCGGCGGCATCAAGACCGCACTCTTCGGCGGCGAAGGCCTCTTTTATGCTTCCCTCACTGGGCCCGGCAAGGTGTGGATGCAGTCGCTTCCGTTCCGTCGGCTTGCGAGCCGCGTCTGGGCCGCGGCGCCGAAGGGCGGCGGCAAGGACGTCGGCGGGGGTTCCATCCTCGGCGGTCTAGGTGACCTCGTAATGGGAGGCGATTAGGAGCGCCGCTTGGGCAGCTCAGCCCACCGGGGCCGCGATCTTGAGCATGCGACCCCAGGCGGCGACGAGGTTTTCGGGTAGATCGAGCTCGGCAAAGATCTCCCTGACTTCGTCACGGCTGACGTAGAGCCAGATGTCGTCCCACTGGGCGTAGCGCAGGAGGTGGGAAATGACCCAGGCTCTGCGGCTTTCATCGGACCCCTCAAGGATCGCTTTCAACTCTGATTCGGTGACGTTCTGGTCTGGAAAGAAGTACAGCGGAGCTTCCGTTATAGTGCTGCCAGTCACGGTCCGAGTATACCCAGAGCCTGTCGGAGCGCAAGCCCGTCCAGGAGGTATTTAGGGGATGACCGAGCCCCGCCTCTTCTTGACCTGTCGCGGTCCCTGATCTAGATTGCGGAGCGGCCCACGGGCCGCCGAGGCGCGTTGAGCGCTGCACAGAGTGCGGGCATAACTCAGTGGTAGAGTGCGAGCTTCCCAAGCTCGATGTCGCGGGTTCGAACCCCGTTGCCCGCTCCAACTCTCTGAAGAAAAGAAGTTCCTCGCCTACTCCGGAAGTGGCGGAGCATCGCCCGATGCCATCTTCCAAAGCTGAGCAAGGTCTGAGGAGAAGGGTGCGGCGACCTCGATGCGGCTGTTGAGGATCGGATGGGCGAGTGCCAGCCGCCAGGCGTGTAGCGCCGGACGAGAGAATGCCCGAGTGGCTCGTTGTGCGCCACCGGCGAGTCCCTTCCAGCGCGCCTCCCCGTAGGTTGGATCCCCGATCAGAGGATGGCCCAGCCACTTGAGATGGACGCGAATCTGATGCGTGCGACCGGTCTCGAGGTCGAGCTCCAGAAGGCTCAGTCCGTTGACGCTGGCCAGTGTCCTGTAGATCGTCACTGCCTCCCGACCAGCCCGCTCGCTGACCGCCATCCGCTTGCGATCACGAGGGTCGCGGGCGATGCGGGTGCGGATCTCGCCGCTCCCGGCAGTAGGCTCACCATAGACAATCGCGAGATAGGTCTTTCGCACTTCCCGCTGCGCGAATGCCGAGGACAGTCCCTGATAGGCCGCCTCAGTACGCGCGACTGCCACGGCTCCGCTGGTACCGATGTCGAGCCGGTGCACGATTCCAGGTCGCCTGGGGTGGCCAACCATGGCGATCTCGGGGAACTTCGCCACCAAGCGATGCGCAAGCGTCCCGGAGTCGCGGCCGGCACCCGGGTGCATTGCGAGGCCGGCCGGTTTGTCGACGATTGCCAGGGCCGGGTCCTGCCAGAGAAGCGGGACCTCGCCGGGCTCCGGCGTGATCGCGTCCAAGCATACCTCCGGGCGAGGAGGGGAGCATTCAATCCAGTGGCCTTCGCTGACCGACTCCGCCGGCTTGAGAGCCACCCGCTCCTCGAGCAGAAGGTGCCCGTCGCGGATCCACCTCTGCACACGGTTGCGAGACTCTCCTAGATGAGCCGCCACCTCCACGTCGAGGCGCCTGTCTTCACCGGCGTCGACCTGCCAGCGAATGGTTTCCTGGTGCGACATCACCTGTTGGCCGCTGACCTGCCAAACACGCGATGTGCCTCGCGTACCGTCTGGGCGAGCCTGTCCCCGCGAAACGAGCCGATCCCGGCCACCCCGTGGGCTCCCGCTGCCTGGACAGCAGACAATCGGTCGGCCGTCATCCCGCCGAGAGCGACTACGACCAGCCCCTTCCCGCACGCATCGGCGAGACCGCGAAGTCCCGTCGGAGCAAGTGACGAGGGCTTGCTCGTCGGTGGGAACACTGGGCTGAAGAAGACGTAGTCGGCTCCGGCGGTGCGGGCGGCGGCAACGGCGGATAGAGAATGCGTCGACTTGCCGATCAGAAGACCGGGCGCGAGCTCTCGCACCGTAGAGCAGGGTAGCGAGTCTTCGGGCAGGTGGACGCCGTCGGCTCCGGCGGCCAGTGCCACGTCGAGCCGCCCGCTTATCGACAGCAGCAGCGGACTCGGAATGCGCCGCCGCATGGCAGCCGCGAGTGCCGACAGCTCGGCTCCCGAGAGATGCTTCGCGCGCAGCTGAATGGCCTCGACGCCTCCCGCCACGACCTCTTCGGTCCAGCGCAGCAGCACTTTCGCCCCCAGCTCGGGTGGCGAGATCGCGAAGGTCCGGGGTACCGCGGCTCTAGGTGCCGAGTGAGTCACCTGAGCGTCGTCCTCGAAGCCAGATGAACGAGTCGTGGGCGCCCCAAACGACATGGACGAGTCCGAAGCCGCTCACCGCACCTCGCACGATCGGTTGCACGAGGACACCGTCGATGCAGCCGATGTACGGCGTCATGAGCTGCTCCCAGGTTACGGTCCATGGCACGAGCACCAGGAAGAGGCCCACTTCGATGCAGTAGAGGATGAAAAGGAAGCGAAACAGGCCACTCACAGGACGAGGATTGTACGTGATTCCCGGCCCCCACCGGGCCCTCGATCACCGCCTAGCGCGGATGTGCGGGCCCGGACCCGGTAGAGCGCGAGGAGCCCGAACGCCCCGAGCTTCGGGAAGATGCGCGCGCAGGAGAGTGCGGAGACGAGGCCCTGGGACGTGAAGCTGGAGCTGGGCTCACGGCGCGCTCCGGGGCGCGCCGCGGCGGTGGGCTCGACGTTCGAGGAGGATGAGTGCGTCGCGCGGGAGCCCGAGAAACTACCGGGAGGCGCCGGGTCCGCTGCGGAGAGGTCCGGGTCCGTTCATGCCGGCGTGTCGGCGGGGCGGCGTGGGTCGGTTGGCGAGGCGAGCGGGAGACGCGCGGTGACGACGTTCGCGCAGCTGGCGCGCGCCGGGTGAGCTCCGTCCGACGTACTGGGCGAGGTGCCGTCACAGATCGGGAGCCACGAGGGTTCGGGTAGGGCACCGCCCAAGGCCCCGATTCCCGCTTCGGGACCGCCGCTGGGCGCTCGCTGCTTGGTTGCGCGCTCGGAGTGGCTCGCCGA
>JAYZDP010000122.1:0-11942 GCA_036337765.1 Acidobacteriota bacterium | reverse complement strand
AGACGCGCGCGGTGACGAGGTGTCCGTCACGCATTACGCGCTCGATTGACAGGGCGGGAGGAGATCCCCTTACAGCAACACCAACGGCGGCCCCAGCGCGAACAGCGCGTTCGCCGTTGGCGTACATGCGTCCAAGGATGTACTGGGCTGATGCAAACCCCTGTTCGACGCCGAGTCGGGTTAGCTTGTTATGTATGTCTGGGACCTGCTCCTCCTGAACCGCACAACCGAGCGGGGCCACGGCACAAAGAGGAACCAAGAAGATACGGCGTACTGTTCGGAGCACTGACGCTGAGCCTACCAACCAGGTGGTGTGACGGGCGGGAAGACCGAGATATGCGGTGCTCGGAGCGGGTGACAGGCGTTGCGAGCTACCGCGTCCTGGAGCACCGCTTCGGCGTATCGGCCGGAAGCGTCTCCGCCGCGCGGAAAACGAGGCGGAGCTCGAGCGCCTTCGCAGTCTCGGTTACATCCGCTGAGTCGGGACCGTTCAGAAATTGAACGGATAGATCCGATCTGTCGGCGGGATCCACCGGGAGAAGACCAAGCCCCACACCGCGATCGCCAGGTTGAAGAGGATCAACGCGCGGATCCGAGGCGTCACCCGGTCCCCGATGCCGAACGCCATCATCGCGATCAGAAACGGTCCGGCGTCGAGACTGAAGCGATAGCCGTACTGGGAGCCGCCCGGCCAACCGTGCAGCATGGCGGGCAGGAGGCAGGCAACGGTCGCCGCCGCAAAGATCTGCATCCGGAGATCGCGGAACGGTGTCCACGCAATCAGAAGGTAGGACGGCGTAGCGAAGAAGATGCCCAACCCGAACAGGCTCACGACGATGTAGGGAAAAGAGTGCAGCAGCACCGGCGGCTCTAAGAAGAGTGCGTAGAGATTCCGGGGTACGTAGGCGATGTGGAAGATCCCACGTTCGTACCACGGCTGCTCGAGGACTCCAGGAATCATCTCGTAGGCAACGTTTCCGATCCAGCCGAAGCGCAACCAGTTGTACAGACCGTTGAGAGCCACGAACACGCCTACGCCGGCACCAACTTCGAGGGCCTTGCGAGTCTTGTGCCCTTCGCACCGGTTGGCGGCGAGAAACATCGCGAAGGGCGCCGCCAAGGCCATGGGTAGACGACACCAAAGTGCCGCCCCCACCAGCAGACCGGCGAGGAGTCCTCGATTCTTGCCGAAGATCTCCGCCAGGCCCGCCGTCAACAGAAGGACGCCAAGAACGTGGGCGATCAGCCAACTCGAGCCGCGCATCGTCGCGTCGGCGTAGCTGGTGCCGAAGCCGAACACCAAGGCCGACCACCAGGCGACGTCCCGCGGGCGATCGAGCCGGCGGAGCAGGACGAAGATCGCAACCAACGCGAACGCGCCGAAGACGATGGAAACGAGGCTGGTCTCGAAGCGCGGACCGAAGACCGCAACCAGCGGCATGACCGCCATCGCCGGAAGAGGCGGGTACACCACGTAGCGCTTCTCCTCGAACGTGACGATCTCCCTGAGACCCGGCCCCTCGTCCGCCTCGAGGTGCAGCCGGCCGTCGAGGAAGGCGCCGGCAAGGTAGGCGAAATGGATATCCGGCGACTGGACCGGACGTCCGATCAACCTCCCCGCCGCCCAGATTCCCCCGTAGAAGGTCGTGGCGAGGAGCAGCAGGCTCATCACCGCCCGCCTCTGGGTCGCGTACATGCCGTTCATCCGACGGGCCATCGAGGGGCCCGATCCTTGCCTTCCAGCAGGGGCCGGCTGGCCGGAGAGCCGAGAGGATTGGATTCGGCGACGAACACATCGTCGTCGAAGCGGGACCGTAGAAGCATGCCACTGATCCGTCTCAAGCCGGGAACCGGGAACCGGCCCGGACGGGGAACGGATTGTATCTGGCGACACCGCCGCCTCCAGGTAAGCGGCGTAGGGGGGGCGAGGTAGGAAGGATGCTGCTGCCCGGCAGGCCCTGGGCCGCGGAGCGGGAGGCAGGTATTAGTAAATAGGGCGAGCGGGGGTCGGGCCCCTTCTTAGGGGGTCCCCGGGGGGTCGAGGTACGAAGGGTGCGGGCCCCTGGGAAGGCCCTGAGTAGCCGAACTCGACCACGACCTCCCCGAAGCGCGTCGTCGGGCCCACGACCTGCGAGCTCGTTGCGCGCACCCGCATCCCCTCCAGGCTCTCAAAATAGTCGAGCGCGTCGCCGTCGGGGTCGAAGCTAGCCATGGCATCGTCGTCCGCCACTCGCGGTACCGGTCGGCCACCCGGCCCGATCTCGACCGGCTCAGGTAGGGGCACAACATCCCTATTCCACTTGACGCGCAGCTCAGACATGTGAGTGACCGAAAGCTCACCCTCGCGAGCCCTGGCCTCTCGAACCATGCCCGACAACTCCACCCGGGCTCCGACTTGAGGTTGGATCGGCAGGTCGATCCGTAACCCGTCGGAGGTTCTCGGATCGCCGTCCTCCGGTAGGGCGATCCAGAAGCGGGGGCTCCGCTCGCGCTTGTCGATCGCCGTAACGGTTCCCACGAGCTCGAGATAGCGGCCCCGCTGCGGCGAGATGTGCCCGGCTCCCTGAACCGACTGCGAGCCGTCGCTCTGGGGTACGGCGCTGCACGACGCCATCAGCAGCACGCCAACCCAGCTACGGCGCCATGACCCCCTACCCCAGGAGTACTTCACAGCCGGTGCCGTCCAGCGCCTCCCGGACGAACGACCGATCGGCGGGCTCGAGCTCGGAAAACGCGCCGCGCAGCCACTGCAGGCACTTGCCTTGATAGCGGAACGGCTCCTGGCGCCAGGTGGCGCCGTCGATCTCGCAGACGACCTCGTCGTCCTCAGCGAGCAGCGCGCCGGCGTTGGCCATCAGGAAAGGTGCATACACCCGACCGATCTCGGCCAGCAGTGGGCGCAGCGAGTCGACCGCAGCGGCCCGGTCAAGCCAGCCGTCCTCCTCGACCTCGAGCCAGCTCAGGTCCTCGACGTTCTGTACCCACGCGATGACCCGCGGAGCCTCGCGCTCGCACACCGCCACCGGAGTGGGGTCGAAAAGCACTAGCTGGGTGAGCTGGCCGAAAAGGCCGAAGTCCGCGGCCGCCGGGCGATCACCGAAAAGGAACGGTCCCCGCTGCAGCCGCTCGTCGAGCAGATGCAAGAGCCGCACGTAGCTGGCCTCGATCAACGGTTGCGTGATCTCGTTTGAGCCGACCACCCCGAGCCGGCTGATCTGACGCTCGGAGATCATCTTCGCCGCCGCCGCCAGGCTCTCCGGATCCATGCTGGGGTCGCGCGTCAGCGGCAGCAGCACCCCGGCCTTTTCGATGTCGGCCTCGCGCCACCAGCGATAGTGGAACATCGCCTTCGTCACCCACTCATCGGCGTAGTCCTCGATCAGGAAGTCGAGAAACGCGAGCGCCGGGTCCGGCGGAACGATCGAACGGCCATCGACCTCGCTCTCGAGCCGGCGGATCTGCGGCGTCGAGTCGACCATCGCATCGGACGAGCCGTCCTCATATTCGAAGACGATGACCGGAATCAAACGAACCGGCGTCGCGGGCAAGTCCTGGTCGAACGGCCCACCCCGCAGCACCCACTCGAAAGGAATGCGGCGATACCGCAGCACCGCCCGCATCTTGCGCGTATAGGGCGACGGGTGCGCCCCGACTAGTTTGAGGTTCATGCTTTGCGGCGTTCGAACTGGCGTTTTCCGAAAAGGTTCGACTGCGACTCGTCCGAGTTCACCTCTCGGGCCTTTTCGCCCATCGCACGCCCGTCCGCGACCGCCTTGTGGACCGCAGGCCGCTCCTTGATGGTGTCGAACCAGCGGCGCACGTTGGGGAAGTCCTCCATCTCCCCCACGCCCTGGCGCTTGTAGGGCAGGATCCAGGGCCAGGTCGCCATGTCGGCGATCGAGTACTCGCCGCAGATGAACTCTTTGTCCTCGAGCTCGTTGTCGAGCACGCCGTAGAGGCGCCGTGCCTCGTTGGTGTAGCGGTCGCGGCCGTAGCCGAGACGCAGGCTCACCTCGTCCTCCTCGAACTCCTTGCCCAGGATTTGAGGCGCATACATGCGGAAGTGATGGGTCTGTCCGAGCATCGGGCCGATACCGCCCATCTGCCACATCAGCCACTGGATAACCCCGTAGCGGCCGCGGGTGTCGGAGGGAAGGAACCTCTCGTACTTGTCGGCCAGATACAGCAGGATGGCGCCGGACTCGAAGATCGCGAGCGGTTTACCATCGGGGCCGTCCGGATCGACGATCGCGGGCATCCGGCCGTTCGGGCTGATGGCGAGAAAGTCGTCCTGGAACTGGTCGCCGGCGCCGATGTTCACGGGAACCAGCTTGTAGGGAACGCCTGCCTCTTCGCAGAAGATGTTGATCTTGAATCCGTTCGGGGTCGGCCAGAAGTAGACGTCGATCATGTTGGCTCCTCGCGCGTGGTTCGAGCTCGCGAACAGCGAAGCTACCCCCGCTCCGATGTCCTGTCAAAGCAAACTCGGCACGAGCGGCGTTCGGCTAGAATTCTCCCCCACCAGGAGGGACCATGAAGATCAAACTGGGAAGCCGCGCTCAAGCTCTCGCCGGCGCCGCTACCGTAGTACTCGCCGCAGTGGCGTTGCCACTGGCCGCGCAAGACAGGCTCAGGGTGCTGGTCGTTAACGACGACGGCATCGGAGCGACGGGTCTACAGGCCCTGGTGACCGAGCTCGCCATCGTCGCTGACGTGGTCGTGTGCGCGCCCGACAAAGACCGCTCCTGGGCCGGGCGCTCGAAGACCATCCCTTCAGGCATGCTCCGGCTGCGTGAGGCGAAGATCGCAGGAGCCACAGAGGCCTACGCGATCGAGGGAACCCCGGTGGACGCCGTCCGCTTCGGGCTCGGCGCGCTAGGCGCGGAGACACCGTTCGACGCAGTCATCGCCGGGGTGAACTTCGGCGTCACCCTGGGCGCAGAGGCCTACAGCACTGGGGTGGTCGGCGCGGCTCTCGAAGCCGCCTCGATGGGCGTGCCCGCCATCGCGGTGGCGCAGGACCGCAGGGCGCACGTGTTCGACGTCGCCGGCAGCGTCACCCGCCAGCTGATCGAGAACTGGCTCGAAGTGGGCCTCGCAGAAGGGGTGGCTCTGTCGGTCAACATACCGGCTTCCGCCGCGGACCGCCCGCGTGGCATCGTCGCGGCGCGGCTGGGGGATTCGGAGTACGCGATCTCGGGGTTTCGCAAGGTCGAGCGAGACGACGCGGGCTCGGAAGCCCGTAGACAGATGTGGCGCATCCAGTTCAAGAAGGTACGACGCCCGGAGCGCGAGACCGACCTGGACTGGTATCAGCGCGGCGAGATCATCGTCACTCCGCTGAATGCCAACGGCAGCGCGACCGACCTGGTGGGCCAGATCGACGGCTGGGGTCTCCAGACCCCGACACGCGCACCGTCGGAGTGAACGAGGTTCAGTGAACCAGTCGCGTCGATGGATAAGCGGCGAACCAGCCGAACCAGAACGCTCGATGTGCAGGGAAGCGGGCTAGCTTCTTACCCGTTCCTGCTGTGAGGTCGGCCTCGGCCAGAACCCACGGCTCACCGTGGGCGTCGACGAGCGCACGATCGCCGTCCCATTCGACGAAACGGACTCCATCGGAATCGTAGACCCGGTTCGCACCCGAAGGATCGGTGGCGACAACAAGGTCGGTAGCCCCGATACGGTCGTGGTGCAGCGGGTGCTTGGCCAGGTGGCGCGCCGAGATCGCCAGAGCCTCGGCGCCATCCTGCGACAACAGCGCCAGCACCTCGGCCTTGTTCTTGAGGCGCCCATCGGTCTTCGGCACCGTGAACATCAGCCGATCGGTCGCGAAGTACTCGCGGTAGGCGGCACCTTCGGAGTAGTCCTTCTCGTACCCAGTATCGAGCGACAGCACTCGGGTATCCGGGTGGCGCCTGCGCCACTCGCCCCAGGTGGTGGTCAGCACGCTACGTCTGGCGAGCTCGATGTTCCTGCCCACTAGCGGACCGATGACCGGACGCCCCCACAGGGTGTTCCACAGCGACTGCGTCGCCTGGTCGTACATCAACTTGTTCGACCGGTAGAGGAAGCCGCTGGTGCCGAGGTCATAGTGCACGCCTCCGACGGTCGTCTCCTAGAGGATCATCGATCCGCACAGCGTGCAGTACACGCCTGCCACCGACAGGCCGCCGATGGTGTCGGTAAACATCTCGTGCCACCCGAGGATCCGCTTCGGGTAGGCGCGCGCGTCTCCCTGCACCTCGAGGTCGAAGACCACGTGGTCGTCGGCGAGGTAGCTCGCCTCGGCCACGTCGATCATCTCGGGCTCCCGCAACGGCGGAATGCCGTCCTGCACCACGCCGCCCCAGATCACCTCGTCGAGGCGGATCTCGGCCGCGCGACCCGGCAAAAAGTAGCCACCGAAGGCCGGATCGATCCTCGCGTAGAGGCGCGACTTGAACTCGGCATAGCCCGGCGCCGCAGAGATCTCCAGGCCCCAGAGCCACTCGTACCAGCGCTCAATGTTGCCGCCATGGCGCTGCCCCGTACCGGCTTCGAGCGCCTCGAGCACGTCCCGGTTCAGCCAGCTGGTATTCGAGAAACGCAGCACCTCGAGCAGCGGCGCCACCAGGCCGTCGTGCCACCCAGCCCGTGCCGACGACAGCACCTCCTCGCCGACGGCCACATCAGCGAAGAGCAGGTCGAGGAGACGATCGGCCGGCGGAGCCTCCTCGGCCGGCACGGCGGCCGGGACCAGGAAGAGCAGCGACAGGCATAGCCAGGGGGTCATGACCGAGATACGCACGGACTTCGACCTTCGGATGCGCTCACGGCGCCACCCACGAGCGCACCAGAGCGGCCACCTCTCGACGGCGGCGAGCGAGCGGCCGCGTGTCGTGGTTCAGAAAGATCGCGAAAACCACCGGGTCGGCCGTTCCCGGCTCGATGACGCCCGCGAGGGCGAGGCTGTTGCGAATCGTGCCGGTCTTGGCGGCGACGACCGGCAGCACCGGCCAGCCCGCCAGGGTGCCACTACCGGGAGCCGCGAGATTCCCCAGGAGCGTCGGCCCCCACTTCGAGGACATGGCGTAGCTCAGTACCGCGACCACGGTGCGTGGCGAGACCAGATTCGTCGGAGACAGGCCCGAGGCGTCACGCAAACTGAAGCTCGAATCGTCGACACCTACGTCGTCGGTGAGAAACGTCGCGACGGTCTCGATGCCGTCGTCCAGGCGGCCCTGGCCGGTGACTTCCAGCGCGACGGCCTGTAACAGCATTGCGGCCAACCAGTTCGTGCTGTCGCTGAGAATGGGCTCGAACAGGTCGACCAGAGGGGTCGCGACCTCCGCCAGCACGGGACCGTCGGCTGAGCTGGCCGCGTACTGGACCACGACCTCGCCGGCGATCTCGACACCCGCCGCCCGCAGGTGATCGAGCAGCTTGCCACCGACCCAGGACTCAGGCGATGGCACCGCCACCCGTACGCGATACGACCCTTCGCTCACCGGATACTCGCCGCGGACCACCACCTCGTCCCGGCCCCAACTCGGGAAGAACTCCACCGAGCCCTTGCCGTGACGTGCCTTGCCCACCGACACCATGCGATTGTCGATCGCGATCGGCTCAACGCTGGTGGCGTGCGCGGGCTCGCCCGGCCGAAGACCGGGTCGGATGACGATCTCGAAAACGTTGTCGTGCAGCGCTATCGCCGCAGTCGGCGCTCCCAATGCGACGCCCAGCTCCACGAGCGGCCGGTCCGGGTGGAAGCGCCGGCCGGGAAACGCCGACACGTCGATCACCAGGTCGCCGGTGACCCGCTCCACCCCACGATCGGCAATCGAGGCCGCGAGCTCGGCCAGAGGCGCCTCCGGATCGTCGGGTCGAAACGTACGGCTCCAGGTCGGATCACCACCGGCCTCCACCACCAGATCGCCCTCGAGCTGGCCGTTTGACACCTCACCACGGGCTCGGACCACGGTGCGCAACACGTGCTCCTCGCCGAGAGCATCGAGGGCCGCAGCCGCCACTAGAAGCTTCTGCACCGATGCCGGAACGAAGAGATGATCGGCGTTCTCCTCGGCTACCATCTGACCGGCGGAAACGGCGAGATAGCCGCGGAATCCCTCCGCGGCTGCCATAGCTGCCGCGAGGCCCAGCACCCCGCAAGCGACAACGAGCGCTCCGATGCGCGGCCGCCACTTCATCGGCTCACGGCTGCGGCCTCGGCGGCGAGGCCGGCATCCCTGCCATCGCGCCCGTGACGCCCACGGACCGGCCCGCCGGATCGAAGAGCACGCCGGGGTTCATGATGCCGTTGGGATCGAGCACCGCCTTGGCCCCACGCAGAGCCTCGATGAAGAGTCCTGGGATCTGCTTCTCGTAGCCGGGTCTATGGTCTCTCCCGACCGCGTGATGGTGGGTGACCGTGCCGCCGTTTCTCACCACCACCTCGGTGGCGGCGGCTTTGATCTGGCGAAACTGGTCAAAGGCGCCCTCGAACGAGCCCATCCCCTGGAAGCTGAAGTACGGCGCGGGCCCGTCCGGATAGGCGTGAGTGAAGCGGCAGGTCAGCCGCCCCGGCTGCCCCGTCACCTCGGTCAGTACCGCCTGCATCTCGGCCATGATCACGGCGTGGAACTCCTCGAAGCGGTCCCAGGTGATCGAGGTCTCGAAGGTGTCGCCGATCACCCCCCAGGGCACCATTACCTCCCTGAAAAACGGCCCGCGGATGAAGGCCTCTCGCCACGCACCGACCGAGCCGCTGAGGTGCGAGTCGCCATCGGGCGACGGCTCGTCCCAACGGCCTCCGTGGTCGCCAACCAGCTCCATGGCTCGCGCCATCCAGGCGTCGACCGGGTGGTCTCCGGACTCGAAGCCGAGCACCATCAGCGCCTCGGCGCCCTCACCGGCTCCGGCACCGACGGCCTCGTTGGCGTCGATGAGGCGGCAGTTCGCCGGATAGAGCCCGGCTTGAGCCAGCGCCCTCACCGCCGCTGCCCCCTGGCCCATCGACGCGAAGTGCACCGCCTGCGATGCGCGGTGAACGGGCCGATCTTGAACGCGCATCCAGGCCTCGGTGATGATGCCGAGGGTGCCCTCGGAGCCGATCATCATCCGGTCCGGACTCGGGCCGGCACCCGATCCCGGCAGGCGGCGGCTCTCCATGATGCCGGCCGGTGTCACCGTGCGCGTGGACTCGACGAAGTCGTCGATGTGGGTGTACAGCGTCGCGAAGTGGCCGCCTGAACGGGTCGCGATCCAGCCGCCGAGCGTCGAGTGCTCGAAGCTCTGCGGGAAGTGACGCAGGGTGTAGCCATGGGGCTTGAGCTGCGCCTCGAGGTCCGGGCCCCGCACACCGGCCTGGATGCGCGCGGCGCGGCTGGTCCGATCAATCTCCAGGACCCGGTCCAGGCGCGCGAGATCGATCGACACCGTGGCTGGATAGTCGTCGCCGACCGCGGGCTCGACCCCGCCGCAAACGCTCGACCCACCGCCGAAGGGGATGGCGGCAGCGCCCGCCGTGTCGGCCCAATCGAGGAACTGGCCGACCTGCTCCTCGCTCTTCGGGTACGCCACGACGTCGGGTGGGTTGGGGAACTCCCGGCGATAGACCCGCACCTGGTCAGGGAACGACCGGCCGTAGCTGTGAACCAGTCGGTCCCAAGGCTCGGTGGTGCACAGCTCGACCAGGCTCGCCGGTGCGCTGATGCGCGGCGCCCGCAGCTGGATCTCGTCGACCTCTGGAATGGCGGGGCCGGTGAGCTCGTCGATGCCGTACGCCTCGGCGGTGCGCCTGCGCAGTGTCTCGATCTCGGCCTCATCGAGCCCCTGCCCGACGAACCCCCAACCCCAGTACTTACGCTTCGGCAACGCCTCACCCATCGTCGTCTCCCGCCCGATGTCCTCCGGGCCGTCCAGTAACATCCGGTCTGCTATGAAGGCTCCGATAGTCGTCGCCCTCGCGGTTGCATTCTGTACCACGGCGTCGGCATCCGAGCGCATCGGCATCATCGGCGAACGCCAGGTGTTCGAGACGGCACCATTTCGCGGCTGCCACGCATCGACGATCGTCGAGACCGAGTCCGGGATCGTCACCGCGTTTTTCGCCGGTACGGACGAGGGATCGGACGACGTCGGCATCTGGGTCTCGCATCTCGAGGGCGAGACCTGGACCGCGCCAGTCGAGGTCGCCGACGGGGTCGTTGACGGCGTGGACTACCCATCCTGGAACCCGGTGCTCTTCCAGCCAGAGAACGGGCCGCTGCTGCTCTTCTACAAGGTCGGTCCGTCGCCGCCGGAATGGTGGGGCCAGCTACTGCGCTCGACCGACGGCGGCCGTACATGGTCGCTGCCCGAGCGGCTGCCGAACGGCATTCTCGGTCCGATTCGCGCCAAGCCGATCCTTCTCGACGACGGGGTACTTCTGGCCGGTTCCTCCACCGAGCACGACGGCTGGCGCCTGCACTTCGAGCGCAGCCCGGACCTCGGACGCAGCTGGACCTCGAGCGGACCGATTCACGACGGCAAGACCCTCGGCGGGATCCAACCCACTTTCCTGCGCCATCCCGCAGGGCGTCTCCAGGCGCTGTTTCGCACGCGGCAGGCCAATCGGATCGGCGAAACCTGGTCCGACGACGACGGCCGCACCTGGAGCGAGCCGACACTCACCGATTTGCCCAATCCGTCGGCAGGCATCGACACCCTGAGCCTCCCCGACGGCAGGTTCCTCCTGGTCTACAACCACACCTCCCGGCTCGAAGGCGAGCGACCTAGGGACGGCACGCGCTCGGAGCTGAACCTGGCCGTCTCGACCGACGGCCGCCACTGGCGAGCGGCGCTGCTCCTCGAGCGCCAGCCCGGCGAGTACTCCTATCCCGCCATGATCCGCGCCACCGACGGGCTCCTCCATCTGACGTACACCTACCGGCGCCGGCAGATCAAACACGTCGTCGTCGACCCGGATGCGTTGATCCCTCGCGAGCTCGACAACGGCCACTGGCCACGCTGATGCTCGTGCGTATACTGAATCAGGAGACGTTGATGCGACCACCGCCAACGCCAACACGCCTCGCCCTGATTCTCGGGCTCACTCTCGTCGCGCTGCCATCGATCTCCCAGCACCAGCACGACACCGGCGCCAACCAACCTCACGGGAGCCGCGGAATGCACCACGACTTCTCCGACGTCGAGCGCTATTCGAAGATGTTCGACGACCCCGATCGCGCGGCCTGGCAGAAGCCCGCGGAGCTGCTCGCGGCACTGGGGGTCGAGGCCGGGATGACGGTTGCCGACGTCGGCGCGGGGACCGGTTTCTTCCTCTCCCATCTCGCCGACGCCGTCCGTCCTGACGGTCACGTCTTGGCGCTCGACGTCGAGGCCAAGATGGTCGATTTCATGCGCGAGCGCATCACGAGCGAGCAGCTAGCCTCCGTCGAAGCGCGCAAGATCGCACCCGACGATCCGGGCCTCGAGGACGGCAGCGTCGACCGCATCCTGATCGTCAACGTGTGGCACCACATCGACGATCGCGATCGCTACGCGGGTGTACTGCGCGCAGCCCTCGCCACCGGCGGCTCGGTGGCGGTCGTCGACTACGATGCTCAGAGCCCCCACGGTCCACCGAAGAAACACCGTCTGGCGCCCGAGGTGGTCAAGAGCGAGCTCGAGGCCGGCGGGCTCAGCGTCGAGATCCTCGAAGAGACCCTGCCGTATCAATACGTAGTAGTCGGCGCGCCATAGGCCGCCGGCTCCCACTCGTGGCCACATCGTCGGTGTGGCCGCGCCGAGCATGACAAACACGATCTCCGCACCCTCCACAACGCTCCCGGACCGGCTGTCCAGCCGTATCGAGGAGCGCCTCGCCCCCCCCGACGCGGCGATCACCAAGAGCCTGGCGGCGGTGCTGCTGACGGGCTCGGCGGCCGACGATCTCGCGGGCCGCGCCGACGACGATCTCT
>JAYZDP010000121.1:0-3709 GCA_036337765.1 Acidobacteriota bacterium | reverse complement strand
TGAAGAACGACTGTGCGAGCTCGAAGTCGTCGCTGCCGAGGATGGCGAGCGCGTAGGCGTCCTTGACTTCGCCCCAGAACGAGCGCTCTTCGACTCGTTCCCCGTACTCCTCGCGAAGGTCGGCGAGGGAGTCGGTTACCGAGCGCGCGTGCAGCGCCAGCCGGCGCACGGTGTCGCGCCGGATGCCGGCCCAGTCTCTCGCTTCGAAGCGCTCCTTGGCCCGGCGCGTGATCGCGCGGAAGCCTTCGTGGAAGGCCTCGAAATCGTGCCGGATGATGTCCGCCGCGTGATCGGCCGCGTCTCGTGACATCGGCCGAATCGTAGCAGGGTAGCCGCGTCCACGAGGCCCCCACGGTATGAGAAGATCCGCGCCCGCAGGGTCTCTCGAATCAGAGAAGCGGACCGGAGACCGCTGCAAGATCGAAAGGTCGAAGAACGAGTGAGCGCAGCGAACAGCGCCGTCCGCGGCGCCAAAGATAAGTGACCGGAGGACGCGCTAGGAGCACGTCCGGAGGGAACCTCCCCCCATGAGAACTCTCGTCTGTATGAAGCAGATTCTCGACCCGGATCTTCCGGCGCGGGACTTCCAAGTCGATGCGGACGCGCGCGAGGCCAAGCGTGGCTCCGCGAACCTAGTCACCAATATCTTCTGCGAGAACGCACTCGAAACCGCGCTGCAGCTTCGCAAGAGCGCAGGCGGCGAGATCACTGCGCTCTGCTACGGCGGAGAGCATGCGGAAGACGTGCTGCGCAAGGCCCTGGCGATGACAGCTGACCATGCGGTCCTGGTGTCTCGCAGTGAGGGTGGCACGTCGAATCCCGACCCAGCCACGGTCGCTAGGGTGCTAGCCGCCGCGATTCGCCAGACTGGCGAGTTCGATCTCGTTCTGGTCGGTCGCGAGTCGGGCGACTGGGGCGTGGGCCAGACCGGCGGCCTCCTGGCCGAGGAGCTCGACATGCCCTGTTTGTCGTTGGTCGACGACATCCAGGCCGAGGGCGGCGAGCTGACCGTCCGCCGCCAGACCGATATCGGGTTCGAGGTCGCGAAGGGCCCGGGGCCCGCCGTACTCACCATCACCAACAACGAGGCCAACGTGCCGCGGATCCCGAAGACGCGCGACGTCATGATGTCGTACCGCAAGCCCCTGACTACGCTCGCGCTCGCCGACCTCGGGCTCGACGACGACGAGGTCAAGGCAGCCGCCTCATATTACGAGGTGAGCGAGCTCTACCTTCCGACCAAGGAAGTGGACTGTGAGTTCGCCGAGGGCGACACGGTGGAGGAAAAGGTCGACGCTTTCGCCGGTCGGCTGGCCGAAGTCGTCAATTCAGTGGGCTGAGGGAGATCGACATGTCCAATGTTGCCATTGTCTTGTTCGGGGAGCTCGGACTCGACCGAGCCGCTCAGGGAGTCGCAGGCGCGGCACAGGGCCTGAAAGCCGCGGGCGCCGGGGACGTGACTGCCGTGGTTGTGGGATCGGCCGCCGACGGTATGGCCGACGGCTTAGCGCAGCTGGTCGACCGCGTAGTCGTCGTCAGCGACCCCGCCCTTGAGGACTATCAGCCCGAGACCGCTCTTCAGGCGCTCAGCCAGGTACTGCCCGGAGTCGGCGCCACTACCGTACTTTTGGGTAACGACATTTACAGCCAGGAGATCACGCCGAGGCTCGCGGCCCGCCTCGGCGGCAGCTCGCTCGCGGATGCGATGGAGGTGACGGTCGAGGGCGACAGCGTCCGCGCCACGCGCTCCGCGTATGGCGGCAAGGCACTTGCGGTCTATGAGCTCAAACGCAGCCCGGCGGTGGTATGGGTCCGCGCGCGGGCCCTCGAGCCGGGCCTGCCGACCGGTGGTCAGGCCGCCGTCGACGAGCGTGCCGTTCAGATCACCGCGCCGGGACTCGCCATCGTGGAGCGGAAGGCCGAGGCGCAGGAGGGTGTTCGGCTCGAGGATGCCCAGGTCATCGTGTCCGGGGGGCGAGGTCTCGGCGGGCCAGAGCCCTTCGAGGTGCTGCGCGGCCTGGCCGACGCGATGGGAGCCGAGATGGGAGCGTCGCGCGCCGCCTGCGATGCGGGATGGGTGCCGGGTTCGTGGCAGGTCGGCCAGACCGGAAAGAAGGTCGCTCCAGAGCTCTATGTGGCCATCGCCATCTCGGGGGCCAGCCAGCATCTGCTCGGCATGGGGGACTCCAAGGTGATCGCCGCGGTGAATACCGACGGTGACGCCCCGATCTTCAAGCACTGCAGCTTTGGTATCGTCGAGGACTACAAAAACGTCGTGCCTAGATTGACCGAGAAGGTCGCCGAGCTCAGGAAGTGAACGCGGCCGAAGCCACCCGCGAGATTCTATGGAACATCTCCTACTCATGGTTGATGTACGCCCTCCTGGTACCGACGGCGCTCGTCGCCGGCTTCGGAATCTTTCGTAAGTACCGCATCTGGAAGCTCGGCAAGCCGATCCTGCGCTTCGACAGGGTCGGAGAACGCACGAAGCTCGTCCTGCAGCATGGCCTCGGCCAGCAGCGGACCGCTCGTCAGTCCTATGCCGGGACGTTCCACCTGATGATCTTCACCGGCTTCATCGTGCTGACGATCGCGACCACGGTGGTCGCGATCCAACACGACTTCGGCCTGCAGATCATGAAGGGGTCCTTCTACCTCTATTTTCAGTCGTTCATCGTTGACGTCTTCGGCGCCTTGGTGATGATCGGCGTCGGTCTGGCGGCGTGGCGGCGCTGGAAGAGCCGGCCGAAGCAGCTGGTCTACACCGACGAGGCAACCTGGATCCTCGTGATCATCTTCATCATCTCGTTGACAGGCTTTTTCCTGGAGGCGTGGCGGATCGCGGCGACCGACGATCCCTGGGGACACTGGTCACCGGTCGGTTTTCTGATGTCGGGCGGCTTCGACGCGCTGCTTTCAGACAGCGAGATGCAGGCGCTTCACCTGTACGGCTGGTGGTTCCACCTCACCCTGGTCTTCGGTTTCATCGCCTGGGCGCCGTACACCAAGATGGCGCACGTGGTTACGGCGCCGCTCAACATCTTCACCGCCAACCTCGATGGCTACGGTGGGAGCCTCAAGCGTATCGACTTCGAGACCGCCGAGAGCTTCGGGGTCAACGCTCTCGCCGACTTCACCTGGAAGGACCTGCTCGATCTCGATGCCTGTACCGAGTGCGGGCGCTGTACGGCGGTCTGTCCAGCCAACACAGTGGGGAAGGCACTCTCGCCGCGAGACATCATTCTCGACCTTCGCAACCTCATGCATGCCTCCGAAGCCGCACTACGCTCTGTCGCTGCGGCGGAGCCGGGCGAGAAGTCGCCGATCATCGACGACGATTCGGCGGTTCGCGCCGAGGCGCTCTGGCAGTGCACGACCTGCGCCGCCTGCATGGAAGCCTGTCCGGTCTTTATCGAGCAGATGCCCAAGATCGTTGATGCACGCCGCTATCTGGTGATGGAGGAGGCCGACTTCCCAGAGGAGTTGATGGCGACCGTGACCTCGCTCGAGCAGCGCGGCCATCCATTCCCCGGTACTTCGTTCAGTCGCATCGATTGGGCGGAAGGCCTCGACGTCGAGATCCTCGGAGAGATGGAGGACCCGGCCGAGGCGGAGATCGTGCTGTGGGTCGGCTGCGGGGGCGCGCTCGTCGAGCGGAACCAGTCGACGGTTCGAGCGCTGGCGCAGCTGCTGAACGAGGCCGGTATTC
>JAYZDP010000120.1:0-5345 GCA_036337765.1 Acidobacteriota bacterium | reverse complement strand
GGCAGCGCGCCGGTCTTGGCCTTGGGGTCCCACATCCAGCGGGTCCACAGCCAGTTCTTCTCGGGGTCGGTGAAGTGCAATAGCTCGCTGGAGAAGTCCCGGGCGACGCTCTTCGGCACACCGTCGAGGCTGATGGCGAAGTCCTCGAACCGGACAGCCACATCGCCGGGGCCCCACAGCAACGCGTCGACCCGACCGCGCACGTCAGCGAGCTCGAGCGCCGCCAGCAACTGGCGCGGCTCGCCACGGGTCGAGAAGACGCGGGCGAGCGCGGTAGCCCAGTCGTCGGAGGAGAGGTCAGCCAGCGCGTCGCGCGCGAAGGTCTGTCTGAACCAGGCCGACTTGGCTTCGACCGCTGCGCAGATCGCCGAGAGTTCGTCGGGGTCGACCCGTTCCAGGGTCTCCTTCATGAACTCCTTGGCCGTTTCTGTGTCGACGACCTGGCCCATGGACTAGCCAGCTGCCAGCGCGGTCTTTCGCACCGTGGCGATGGCTTTCATGGCCGCGGCGGAGGCTGACGAGATTGAGTCCTCCAGGTCGGCAGGGCCGGTCGACGCGCCACACGCGAATACGCCATCGACGCTGGTCGCCACGGTGTTCAACGCGCCGCCGATGGTCTCGATGAACTTGTATTTGTTCATCTTCAGCCCGAACAACGCGGCCATCTTCTGCGTGCCCGCGCTCGGCTCCATACCCACCGAGAGGATGACCATGTCCATCGGCACCTCCATCGGCCGACCCATCGTCGTGTCCTCGCCGCGCACGAGCAGCCGCCCGTCCTTCTGGCGGATGTCGGTGGCGATGCCCTTGACGTAGTTGACCTTGTACTCCTCCTGGGATGGCCAGTAGATCTCGTTCTCCCAGTAGCCGTACATCCTCATGTCGATGTAGAAGATGAAGACCTTGCAGTCCGGCAGCAGCTTGCGGACCTCGATCGACTCCTTGGCGGCGACGCCGCAGCAGACCTTCGAGCAGTACTCGTTGCCGATCTGGCGGTCGCGAGAGCCGACGCACTGGATGAAGCAGAGCCGTTCCGGCGGTTCGCCGTTGGACGGACGAACGACCTCTCCGGCCTTCAGCATCTTCTCGAGGTCGACCAGCGTGAGGACGTCGTCGTACTCGTAGTAGCCGTATTGCTGGGTCTCGCGGCCCGGATCGAAGTGCTGGAAGCCCGTCGCCAGCACCACGGCGCCGATGTCGAGCTTCTCCTCGCCGGAGTCTTTCTCCACCGTCACCTCGAAGGCGCCCGCCTGGCCGCTCGCGTTGGTGACCGTCGTTGCGGTGCGGATGTCGACGTCGGGGTGGTTCTGGATGGCTGCGGCCATCTCCGCCATCGCCTCACCGGCGTCGCGGAAATCGGGCGTCAGCGCCGCGTAGTTTGCGAGCTCGGGTGTCCCACCGAGCACGTCACGTTGCTCGATCAGCACGACCTTGTAACCGACCTCTGCGATCCCTCGCGCGGCTTCCATACCGGCTGGGCCGCCACCGACGACGAGAATCGGGCGCTCAGTCATCACAGTCCTCCCAGGTCAGGTATTGCGCGGCGCCGCTCTCGAGTCGCTTGCACGCTTCCTCGAACTCGGCCCATGCCTTCTCGTGATCGATACCGAGCTTCTCGAGCAGCGGCTTGACGTCGGTGCTGTGCCAGTGCAGCTGCAGCACCTTGTAGGGGTGGGCGCCCATGGCTAGCGCGGCGAGCTGCGAGTCCGACATCACCGGCAGCCCGACGTTGCGGTTGTGCGCCTTGGCGGCGAACTGGCTCTGGTCGAGCGTCGTCACGCAGCCGGTGTCGTGGGTGATGAGGACGTCGGGGTCGGCCTCCTCCTTCATGACCTCGATCTTGCGCTGCACGGCGAACGAGCGCGAGAAGTCGCGAGAGACGAGGATGTGGCGGAAGCCGAAGCCGCAGCAGTCGTTCCATGTCGAGTAGTCGCGCACGTCGATACCCAGTGCCATCAGCGTCGATGTGATGATCGAGCTGCGCTGCCCGCCGTATACATCGGGGGAGTGGATCGCGTCCTCCTTGACCAGCTTGTGGTAGTGGCACGCCGGGTGGATCGTGGCCGTGATCCCGCTCATGTCGACCACCTGGTGCTCGGCGATCTTGTCGCGTACCGCGTGCACCCACTCGCTGTAGTGCACGATCTCCTCGGGCACGACCAGCTTTCGGCCGAGCTTCGCCAGCACATCACGGACATCTCGGCGCAGCTCCGGGATGTGGATCAGCTGCTGACGTGTCTCCTTGTAGTGACCGAAGCTGGTGGCGCAGTGGATGATCGGGAAATAACCGGTCTCCTTGGCGGCGGCGAAGTTGCGCATCGCGACCGCGCCCTGCGCGGCGGCGTTGGAGGTCGCCGAGGCGTAGTAATTCCACGCCGTGCACGAGGTCTGGTTCGTCGGGTCGTTGTAGTCGAGCCCCAGCTTGCGATTGAGCCAGAACACCGACGTTGAGTAGCCGGGGATGTGTCCGCACTGCCCGCAGCTCTTGTGATGCCACGTCTGCTGAATCGGGATCTTCTTCTTGCGCCCGAATTTGTTGGTGACCTCGACATACGGCTCGGGAACCCGATGGACCTCCCACTCACCTTCCTTCTCGAGCTGGTCGACGATGTCGTGATAGTCCTCGGTGGGGGCCTGCGCCGGGTCCGGCTCGTACTTGCGGTCCTTGGCCTTGTTGAGGAGAGCGGAGTGGGGGATCAAGGTCTTTGCTCCGGGTTGCAAGCGGCGGTCAGTCGAAGCTGACGTCGTAGCCTTCGTCTTCGAGTCGGTCTTCCATGACGTCCTGCAGGATCATGAAGAGGCCCTCGTCGACCTCCTTGATCATGTCCATGACGCCGGTCATGTGCCAGATGAGGTAGAGCTCAGTGATCGTCTTGTCGTCGACGTGCCAGCTCGTCTCGGTGGTGTGCATGGTGTCGGGCGGCAGCGCCCGCCGCCAGACCTCCAGGTTCTCCGAGATGTCCTTCACGTGCGGCCCCCAGTCGGGGAAGGCGTTCGCCTGCAGCATGTCGGGGGACACTTGCGTGCCGGTCGCCATGATCTTGTAGACCACGCGGCCGTAGCCCTCGAGCGCCTCCTGCGCGGAGGCCAGTCCGTTCTTGACCGCCACCTCGCGCATCAGCGTGATCAGGCCGCCCGGCGAGTTCTTGCGCGGGCAGACGTCACACGAGAAGCACTGGGAGCAGTCCCAGATGCTGTCGTTCAGCATGACGTAGAACAGATCGGCGTCCTCGCGCGCCATGGTCTGCGCGATCTTGCGCGGGCTGAAGTCGTAGAACCGCGCGGACGGGCAGGCCGCGACGCAGATTCCGCACTCGTAACAGCCGTAGAGGTACTCCTCGAAGCGCAGGTCCTTCTTGACCTCGTCGAACAGGCGCTCCTTCTCGTCGTGCCGGATGTGGCGGTACTGGCGACCGGAGAGGTCGAGCGTGCCTGGCTTGGCCGTCAAATCTCGAATCCCTCGACGTGCTCGCAGGCCTTGATGTCCTCGGCCTCGATGCGCTCGCGATACTTGTCGACCGCTTCCTGACCCGTGAACATCCCGGCGAGTTCGGCGTCGAGGTCAGTGGGCTGCATCTTCACGATCCACCCGGCCTTGTAGGGGCTGCGGTTGACGAGGGTGGCGTCGCCCGCCAGCTCGTCGTTGACCGCGATGACCTCGCCCGACAGCGGCGACTTCACCGGGCCGACCCACTTGCTGCTCTCGACGGTGGCGAGCGGCTTGCCCTTCTTGCGCACGGTACCGACCTTCTTCGGCTTGGCGTGCAGCAGCTCGCCCGCCAGATTCTGCGCGACGTCGGTCATGCCCACGGTCACGGTCTTGTCGTCATGCACGCGAATCCACGTGTGATCGACGACGCTGTAGTGCAGATCCAGCGGCAGAATACAGCCGCGGACTTCGGGGTTCTCGGACATGGGCGACGACTATCCTAGCAGCCCTACCGGGAGGAGGACACGATCTCTGTCCTGTCGCCCCCCTGCGGCTCAGGCCGTCCCCGAAGGGACGCCCTCAGAAGTACATCACGTGATCGGCGTTGAGCGAGAGGTCGATGATGCTCGTCGCTCCGAGGATCTCGACGCCGTCGATCACATCGTCCAGGCTCATGTCGAACAGCGCCAGGCTCTGCTGGCAGACCCTCAGCTTGACCTCGGCTTCTTGCGTCTGCTCGAGCATTGTCTTGAGCGTGACGTCGCTCGTGGGGTCGAGCTGGACCTTCTCGGCTTCGCCCTTCTTGAGCTGGCTGGTGCCGTCCATGGTGAACCAGACCGTGACATCCATCTCCATGGCGGCTGCGGCCATCGCGTAGAACAGCGGTGAGTAGGTGCGGCGCGGCGTCTCTATGCCGTGGGTCTGGATGACCAGGATTTTCTTGTCTTCGAAATCGTCGTCGGTCATGGCTCGGTCTTCAGGTCGTGTTCTGGAGGTTGAGGATGGTCTGCACCCAAGCGTCGACTTCGGTGAGGTTGGAGTGAGCGCGGACGGCTCTCGCGACGGGTTCGGCTTTGAGTTCGACGCCGCGGAGCGCGCCTTCGAGTTCTCGAGTGTCTTCTCCGTGCGAGCAGGATTCGCCGAGCGCGACGTCCTCGATGCGCCCTTCGCGCACCCGGGCGGTAACCCGCAGGGTCCCCGTTGTGGACTGGCCCACTGATTCCGCGACGAAGACGTCCTCGTGGATCTTCACGCCCGGTCGCCGCAGCCCGCCCGGTTGGCGCAGGAACTCGGCTGAACGGAAGCGCTGCTCGGTGTGCTCGATGGCCTCGATCTCGCGCGGGTCCAGTTCGCCGGCGCGGAGCTCTTCACCCAGGGCATCGGCGCAGTGGTGGAGGTAGCGCTGGGCGACCTCGTCGGGGGCCGGCGCGGTGCCGAGTTCTCTGCGCATCGACGTCATGTAGGCGCGGAGGCTGCGGTCGACCTGATCGCGGAACGCGTCGGACGGTGCCCGCAGGATCTGCGCCATCAGGCCGCTGTCGAAGTCGAACAGGAAGTTACCGACCACGACCTCGGCCTCGCCGATTCGGGCGGCGCCGGTGCCGGTGATCTTGCGTCCGGCGACCTGGATGTCGTTGATCGGCCGAAAGCTCGCCTCGATTCCGAACTCCCGGTAGGTAGCGATCAGCGGCCGCGCGAACAGCTCGAAGCGGCCCTCGATGCGCACGGGCAGCCTGCCGGGCGCCATGACCCATTGCACGAAGAGCTGGTCGCGGTCCAGATAGACCGCGCCGCCGCCGGTCTCGCGGCGCACGATGGGAAGCCCGCGGCGCTGGCAGAACTCGACGTCGACCTCGCGCTCGAGGTCCTGGTGGAACCCGATGCAAACGTAGGGCTCGCCGGGCGTGGCGATCAC
>JAYZDP010000119.1:0-5324 GCA_036337765.1 Acidobacteriota bacterium | reverse complement strand
ACCATCCGCCGCCACAAAGGTCAGTACGGCAAGGAGGGCGAGACAGGTCCACGACGGACATCTCCTGCTCCGTGGAGACAAGTACTGAGTCATCTTCTCTGTGCCGAGAGGGACTCAAGTAGTTCCGACGCGCGCAAAATGTAGGAACCTCCGCGAATGAATGGGATTGTACGCAAGCTGTTTCCAGTCAGCAGAGGTTGGACACCTGAGAGTGGCCAACTAAGAGACACTTAGGGTCAAGACAACGACCGACCCAGTGGAGGGCGATCCGTCTCAAGAGTGCTCCGACAATGCTCTGAACCGTAGGGCACGCGGATTTCAGGCCTCGGGGAGAGAGGCATAGTAAATAGGGCGAGCGGGGGTCGGGGCCCCTTCTTAGGGAGTCCCCGGGGGGCCGAGGTAGGAAGGATGCTGTTACCCGGCAGGCCCTGGGCCACGGAGCGGGAGCCAGGCAGGCAAGCCGAGTTGGTAGGCTAGGCACCTCCACAACTCGGAGAGAAAGTGCATCGGCTGACTAGCTTCTTGGGGGCCGCGCTCCTTGTAGGGCATGGTCCTCTTCTCGCCCAGACCGCGGCTCCGGCCGCCGAGCGCGGCTTTGCGCTCGAGGTCAAGCCTCTTCTGGCGCAGAAGTGCTTTGCCTGCCACGGCCAGGACACGGACAACATTCGCGCCGACCTCGATCTAACTTCGCTCGACGGCATGCTGAAGGGCGGCGAGTCGTCGCAGCCGGCGCTGGTACCCGGCAACGCGCGCGCGAGTCGCCTCTACATCGCGCTCCTGCGCAGCGACGCCGACCTTGCCGCCATGCCGCCCAAGGAGGCCGATCGACTGACTCAGGACGACGTCTGGAAGATCCGCGACTGGATAGACGCGGGCGCTCCCTGGCCCGATATCGAGACCGAACGTCGCTACCTGGCGGAGGCGCGACAGACCGAAGGCGGCGTCGTGGTCGCGACGAGTGGCGGCCTCAGCGAGGACTGGACAAACCGCAGCTACCGCGCTCGTGACCTGTGGGCGTTTCGACCACTCGACGTGGTCGAGCCACCGCCGTCCCACACGGAGCACCCGATCGACGCCTTCGTCGACCGCAGGCTCGCGGACGCCTCGATCGAAGCGGCTCCGCGTGCGGACCGCCGCACGCTCATCCGCCGCGCCACCTACGACCTCACCGGACTGCCCCCGACGCCCGCCGAGGTCCGCGATTTCGTCGTCGACGACTCGCCGAACGCCTGGAATCGCGTCATCGACCGCCTCCTTGCAAGCCCTCACTACGGGGAGCAGTGGGGACTCCACTGGCTCGACGTGGTGCGCTACGCCGACACTGCCGGTTACTCCAACGATTGGGAGCGCTCGAACGCATGGCGCTACCGGGACTACGTCGTGCGGTCGCTCAACGAAGACAAGCCGTACGACCGCTTCATCCTCGAGCAGATCGCGGGCGATGAGCTCGACCCCGACGATCCCGAGATGCTCGTGGCGACGGGCTTCCTGCGCATGGGTCCATGGGAGCACACCGCGATGACGCAGTTTCTGGTCTCGCGCCAGCTCTACCTCGACGACGTCACGCACAATGTTGGGCAGACCTTCCTGTCTCTGCCGCTGCGTTGCGCGAAGTGCCACGACCATAAGTTCGACCCGATCCCCACTCGCGACTACTACCGCTTCTACTCGGTCTTCGCCACCACCCAGCTCGCCGAGCGCGAAGCGCCGTTCCTCGATGCAGAGAATCGCAACCACTTCGACGCCGAGCAGACGCGCCTCGAGCGGCTCGAGGCCGAGGCCGAGGCCGACGTCGCGAAGATCGAGTTGAAGGAAGAGGCGGCAGCGCGCGCCTGGTGCGTAGACCGCGGTATGCCCTACCAGCCGCGCGAGCAGCTACGCGACAAGCCCGAGGGCGAGAAGCCGCCGCGCCACATCGGCCTGACGGTCGACGACCAGGGTTATCGCAAGGTGCGCGAGGCCGACGCCCGCATCTGGCGCCGCCGATTAGAGCGTTATCAACCGCTCGCGCACGCCGTCTACGGCGGGCCCGTCAAGTACGAGGACTCGCAGCGGCTGCGCATGCCGGCCCCCGAGAAGCGGCAGGGTGAGCCGCCCGAAACGTTCATCTTCGCCGGCGGATCCGTTTTCTCACCTGGAGAGAAGGTCGTGCCTGGGGTGCTGAGCGCGGTGCCGGCGAGGTTCGACCCGGTGGCCGAGGAGGCAGCGCCGCAGATTCCCGCCACCATGTCGGGCCGCCGACTGGTGCTTGCCCGCTGGATCGCCGACGCGCAGAACCCGCTCACTGCGCGCTCCATCGTCAACCGGATCTGGCAGTACCACTTCGGCCGCGGGTTGGCCGAGAACACGAACAACCTCGGCAAGATGGGCAAGAAGCCGACGCATCCGGAGCTTCTCGACTGGCTGGCTCGGCGATTCCTCGAAGACGGCTGGTCGTGGAAGGCGATGCATCGGCTGGTCATGAGCTCGGAGGTGTATCAGCGCGGCGATCGGCCGCGCGACCCAGCCGCCGTTGCCGAAACCGATCCTCGCAACGAGCTTCTGAGCTTTTTCGCACCGCGCAGACTGACCGCGGAGGAGATCCGCGACTCAATGCTGCAGGCATCGGGCGAGCTCAACCCGGAGATCGGCGGTCTTTCGGTGTTCCCCGAGATCAACCGTGAGTTCGCGGCCCAGCCGCGCATGAACCAGTTCACATTGGCCCCGGCCTACCAGCCTTCTCGGCTCGCGGCGCAACGCAACCGGCGTTCGCTCTACGTCTACCGCATGCGTACGGCGGCCGACCCGATGTTCGAGGTCTTCAACCAGCCGAGCACCGACCTGTCGTGCGAGCGGCGCGACAGCTCGACCGTGACTCCGCAGGTCTTCACGCTCCTGCACGGCGAGAGCTCGATCGACCGCTCGATTGCGATGGCGAAACGCCTCGAGAGCGAAGGTGGAAACCTCGAAGACCAGCTCGGCCGGGCCTTCGAGCTGATTCTCGGCCGTCGCGCCACGGTCGACGAGCATGGGCGCATGAGCACGTACGTACGCGAGATGGCGCACTATCACCGGCTGCATCCGCCCGAGCGCATCGAGCCGCCGCGCGAGCTCGATCGCGAGGTCGTCGAGGAGATGTCCGGCCTGGCGCTCCGGTACAAGGAGCGACTCGACGTCTACGACGACTACGACCCGCATACCAAGCCCTGGGACGTCGGCCCGGCGACCCGCGCACTCGCCGACGTCTGCTTGACGCTCTTCAATACCAATGAGTTCGCCTATGTCTACTGACGGTCACTCCGGCCCGACACCCTCGCGACGCGGCTTCCTGTACTCGCTCGGCGCAAGCCTCGGCAGCGTCGCCTTCAGCGACCTGCTGGCGCAGGAGGCGACGGGGCCGCTCGCCCTGAAGACACCGCACATGGCGCCACGGGCCAAGGCCTGCATCTTCCTCGTCATGGAGGGCGGACCGAGCCACATCGACACCTTCGATCCCAAGCCCAAGCTCGCGGAGCTCCACCTCCAGCAGTTTCGCAACGAGGGCGAGCACTTCTCGCCCATGGAGGCCGGCGATCGCTACTTCGTCCAGAGCCCCTACGGCTTCCGCAAGGTCGGCCAGGCCGGCATCGATATGTGCGAGCACTTCCACCACTTGGCTGAGGTCGCCGACGAGCTGTGCGTCTATCGCGGCTGCCAGGCCGACTCGGTCGACCACCCGACCGCGCTCTACCACCTCAACACCGGCAACAAGTTCGGCGGGGATCCGGCGATCGGATCGTGGGTGACCTATGGCCTGGGTAGCGAGAACCAGAACCTGCCCGGTTACATCGTGCTCGCCGAAGGCGCCTATCCGCAGGGCGGCTCCGGCAACTGGGGCAACGGCTTCCTGCCGGCGCACTACCAGGGCACCCCCCTGCGCCCAACCGGCTCGCCGATCCTCGATCTGCACCCACCGGCATGGAAGACTCGTGAGCACCAGCACCGCAACCTCGACGTGCTGGCCGAACTCAACCGCGAGCACCGTGCGCTGCACCCCGAGCACGACGAGCTCGAGGCGCGGATGGCGAACTACGAGCTCGCCTTCCGCATGCAGACCGAGGTGCCCGGCATCATCGACATCGACGGCGAGTCCGAGTCCATTCGTGAGATGTACGGACTCGACGATCCCCGGACCGAGCCCTTCGGGCGGCGCTGCCTCCTCGCCCGACGGCTGGTCGAGAAGGGCGTGCGCTTCGTGCAACTCTTTTCGGGCGGCTGGGACTCTCACGACTATCTCGAACGCTCGCACAGGGCCCGCATCTACAGCATCGACAAGCCGGTCACGGCCCTCGTCAAGGACCTCAAGCAGCGCGGCCTTCTCGAGGAGACCCTCATCGTCTGGCTCGGTGAGTTCGGTCGCAGCCCCGACAACCACCCGCGCGGCGGTGGCGTCGCCATCGGCCGCGACCACAACGCCGAGGCTCAGGCCATGTTCTTCGCTGGGGGCGGTGTGAGGTCAGGCCACGTGATCGGCGCCACCGACGACATCGGCAGGCGCGCGGTTGAGGTCGTCCACCCCTTGAAAGACCTTCACGTCACCCTGCTCCACCTCCTCGGCCTCGATGACAATCGCCTCACCTACTTCCACGGCGGCCGCTTCAAGCAGCTGTCGCAGACCGGCGGGCACCTAATCGAGGAGTTGCTCGCCTAGGCCGCAGGACCAGATGCGACCCCTCGGCTGCGACGTGACGAGGCACGGCATCGCGCGGCACTTGGAGGAGTTCGTCCTCCGCAATAACTCCTAGGGGCTGAACCTTCGGAGTCAAGAACTGGCGATGAGATGGACTCCTCAACTGCAATCGGTTGGGCGTGACAATGAGGTCATGCTCAATCGACCGGGGAAGGTCCACAAGCCCCGGCTCCTCCCACCTTCGCTCGTCAAGACCCTCGATCAGCACAATCTCGCCGCCATGCACCGGATGCGAGCCGGCTGGATCTCGATTCGGGTGCAACAGATCAACCTTGTGCGAGCCATCCTGCGAGAGATCAATCTGGTCATCCCGCAAGGCGCGCGTTGGGTCGCTCCGCAAGTCCACGAGTGGTTTTCAGACGACTCGATCCAGATCGCCGAGACGACCCGCATTCTCCTCTTCGTCGCTCTCGCGGAGATCGGCCAGCTCGAGCACAGATAAAAGCAGCTCGACAAAGAGCTACGGTGCCATGACCCCCTACCCCAGGAGTACTTCACAGCCGGTGCCGTCCAGCGCCTCCCGGACGAACGACCGATCGTCAGGCTCGAGCTCGGAAAACGCGCCGCGCAGCCACTGCAGGCACTTGCCTTGATAGCGGAACGGCTCCTGGCGCCA
>JAYZDP010000118.1:0-24910 GCA_036337765.1 Acidobacteriota bacterium | reverse complement strand
CGCACCTGTTGAACGCGGATCATTCCCTTTTCCCCAACTTTGTCGACACTCACTAGTTGGCCTCCTCAGCGGCCCCGGCACCCTCGGCACCGGCCTCGGCACCCGTTTCCGCACCGGCCTCGACCACGGCAGCGGGAACCTCTTCGACTGCCTCTGTCGGCGCGACCTCGGCGACCGGCTCTTCGCGCACGCCGCCCTGAAAGCCGCGTTGCTCGAGTGCCTGCTTCACTGTGCGCAGCCTGAGCAGACCATCAAAGGTCGCCTTGATCACGTTCTGAGGATTCTTCGTCCCCAGAGATTTGGTCAGGATGTCCTGAATACCTGCGGTCTCGATGACGGCACGGACTGGACCCCCAGCGATCACGCCGGTACCCTCCGACGCCGGGCGCAGCATCACCCGACCCGCACCGAAGACACCGATGATCTCGTGGGGAATGGTGGTTCCGACCATCGAGATCTCGATCATGTTCTTCTTGGCGATCTCGATCCCCTTGCGAATCGCGACCGGGACTTCCTTCGCCTTACCGGCACCGTAGCCGACCTTGCCATTGCCATCACCGACGACGACCAGAGCCGAGAACGAGAAGTTCTTACCGCCCTTGACGACCTTGGTCACGCGGTTGATGTGGACTACCTGCTCGAAGAAGTCCGAGTTGTCCCTCATGCTCATCTAGAACTCCAATCCGTTCTCACGGGCTGCATCGGCCAGAGCCTGGATCCGACCGTGGTAGACGAAACCGCCGCGGTCGAAGACGACCTTCTTGATTCCCTTTTCGATTGCCCGAGCCGCCACCGCCGCGCCGACCGCCTTGGCCGCGTCGCGGTTCGACGCGGCGCCAGGGAGCCCCGAGCGCACGTCAGCCTCGAACGAGCTCGCCTGCGCCAAGGTCGTACCGGCACGATCGTCTATGACCTGGGCGTAGATGTAGCGCAGGCTCTTGAATACGCTCAGTCGCGGCCGCTCGGCCGTCCCCTGCACCCGATTGCGCACGCGCTGGTGTGCACGCATGCGCCGGGCGCGTTTCCTCATGATGCGCTTCTGTTGCAAATTCTCCATCACACTCTCCAGATCTGTCGCACTACGCCACGCCGGCCTTGCCGACCTTGAGCCGTAGCCTCTCGTCCTTGTAGCGGACGCCCTTGCCCTTGTACGCGTCGGGCTTTCGTAGCGCGCGGAGCTCGGCAGCCACCTGGCCAACCTTCTGCCGATCGGCACCCGTGACCTTGATACTGGTGTTGCGATCGACCTGGATGTCCACGCCCTCGGGAATCGCATACTCGACAGGATGCGAGTAGCCGAGGACAAAGTTGACCTTGCGCCCCTGGACCTCGGCGCGGTAGCCGACGCCGTGGATCTCGAGCTCCTTGGTCCAGCCCGTGGTGACGCCGGCAACGGCATTCGCCAGCAGGGCCCGCATCAAGCCGTGCTTGGCCCGATTCGGTCCCGAATCGTCGACGCGGGTGATCGTCACAACGCCCTCGTCGATCGACACCTCAACGCCGTCGACGACCTGCTGGGCGACCTTGCCCTTGGGTCCCTCGGCCTCGAAGACACCGCCGCTGAGCGCCACCTTCGTCCCCTGCGGGACCGGAATCGGCTGTTTTCCTACCCGTGACATGGTTTCTCCTACCAAACCTCGCAGAGGACTTCGCCGCCCACACCGGTGCGCTGCGCCTGATCGAAAGTCATCATGCCCTTGGAGGTCGAAACGATGCCGATGCCGATACCGTTGAGCACCGGACCGATCTCGCCGGCCTTGCGGTACACCCGGCGGCCGGGCTTCGACACGCGGGCCAGCCTCGTGATCGCGGGCGTCCCTGTCGAGTCGTAGCGAAGGTACACCCGGAGCGAGGATTGAGGCTGCGCTTCGAGCACCTCGAACTCCCGGATGTAGCCCTCCTCCTTGAGGATCCGCGACAGCTGCAGCTTGACCTTGGACATGGGAACGTCCACCCGATCGTGCTTAGCGATGTGCGCGTTTCGAATGCGCGTCAGGTAGTCGGCAATTGGATCTGTCATCGACATCTACTTGTCTCCTCAGGGCGCTCAGCGCCCACCTCAGGCCGCCTCTTCTTCGACATCGGCGAACGGCATGCCGAGCTGTCGCAGGAGGTATCGCGACTGATCGTCCGAACCGCCACTTACGACGATCGTGACGTTGAGCCCCTTCGCACCTTCCACGCGGTTGTAGTCGACTTCCGGGAAGATGAGGTGATCCTTGACACCTAGCGTGTAGCTGCCGCGACCGTCAAAACTGCCAGACGGGATACCGCGGAAGTCGCGCACGCGGGGCAGCGCGACGTTGATCAGCCGATCGAGGAACTCCCACATGTGGTCACGGCGCAGCGTGACGCGGCAACCGATCGGCACGCCTTCACGCAGCTTGAACGCAGCGATCGACTTGCGAGCGCGGGTGATCGTGGGCAGCTGTCCCGCGATCGCGGTGAGCTCTTCCATGGCGCCGTCGAGCAGCTTGATATTGCGGCTCGCTTCGCCGAGGCCGATGTTGAGAACGATCTTCTCGATGCGCGGCACAGCCATGATGTTGGTGACCCCGAACTGCTCTTGCAGCGCAGGTCGCACCTCTTCTTCGTACTGAGTCTTCAATCGCGGAGTCATACTCATCTCTCGAGAACTGTCTAGCTGAGGACCGCGCCGGAAGCCTTGGCCACACGCGCGGAGGAACCGTCTTCGAGGCGCTTCCAGCCGACGCGTGTCGGCTTGCCGCTTTCCGGGCAGATCAGCATCAGCTTGTTGATGCCGATCGGCGCCTCGCGCTCGACCACACCACCCTGTACCTGACGCTGCGGGTTGGGCTTGGTGTGGCGCTTGATCTTGTTGATGCCCTCGACGATCACCGTGCCGTCCGCGGGGAAGACACGAAGCACCTTGCCGCGTGCGCCCTTGTCACGACCGGAGATCACCAGGACCTCGTCTAGTTTCTTGATCTTGACTCTCGCCATTACAGAACCTCGGGTGCAAGGGAAATGATCTTCATGAACCGGCGCTCGCGTAGCTCGCGGGCCACGGGGCCGAACACGCGCGTACCGACCGGCTCGCGGCCCTCGTCGATGATCACCGCCGAGTTGGACTCGAAGCGGATGTAGCTGCCATCGCGCCGCCGCTGCTCTTTGGCGGTGCGCACGATTACAGCCTTGACCACCTGGCCCTTCTTCACTGCACCGTCCGGGGTCGCTTCCTTGACGGAGGCAGTGATGATGTCGCCCAGGTTGCCGTACTGGCCGGACGAGCCTCCCAGAAGCGAGATGCAGGCGATGCGCCTCGCTCCCGAGTTGTCGGCCACGTCCAAAACCGTACCCATCTGAATCATCGTCTAGCTCCCCTCGCCCCTCTCGAGGACCTCGCGCACTCGCCAGCGCTTACGCTTCGAGAGCGGCCGGCTCGACACCAGGAGCACCCGGTCACCGGTCTTGCAGTCGTTCGACTCGTCGTGCGCCGCGAACTTTCGGGTCCGCTTGAGATAGCGCTGATAGAGCCGATGGGTGACGGGGTTTTCGACTTCCACCAGCACCGTCTTGTCCATCTTGTCGCTGACCACAACGCCGACCTTGGTCTGCAAGCGGCCTCTCGTTGGTTCTGTGTCTGTCATGTCTCTCCCTCAACCTCTACTCGGCGCCTGCGCTCTCGCGCAGCACCGTCAGCACACGGGCAAGATCGCGGCGCGTATCGCGCAGCTTCGCCGGACTCTCGATCTGCCCGGTGACCTGTTGCAGGCGCAGGGCGAAGAGCTGCTCAGCGAGATCGGACTCGCGGTTGCGCAGCTCCTCGACACCGAGCTCTCTCAGCTCTCGAGCCTTCATCAGTTCAACTCCTCGTGGCGACTCACGAAGCGGGTCCGGATCCCCAGCTTGTGCGAAGCCAGCCTCATCGCGCGCTCGGCCAGCTCCGGTTCGACGCCCTCCAGTTCATAGAGGATCCGAGCCGGCTTGACCACCGCGACCCACTCCTCAGGGTTGCCCTTCCCCTTTCCCATTCGGGTCTCCAGCGGCTTCTTGGTGATCGGCTTGTCGGGAAAGACGCGAATCCACACCTTGCCGCCACGCTTGACGTGACGGGTGATCGCGATACGAGCGGCCTCGATCTGTCGGGCGGTGACCCAGCCGTCGTCGAGGGCCTGGAGGCCGTAGTCGCCGAAGGCGAGGTAATCGCCGCCCTTGGTCCGGCCCCGCCTGCGCCCGCGATGGCGCTTGCGGTACTTGACCTTCTTTGGCATGAGCATGGTCTATGTCTCCCTAGACGGCGCCAGAGCGCCTGCCCTTCTCTTTGATCCGCTCGCCACGGTAGACCCACACCTTGCAGCCGATAACGCCGGACGTGGTCTTCGACTCGGCGAAGCCGTAGTCGATGTCGGCCTTCAGCGTGTGCAGCGGCAACCGCCCCTCCTGATACCACTCGGTGCGCGCGATCTCAGCACCCCCGAGGCGGCCGGAGATCATGATCTTCACACCCTTGGCGCCGAACCGGAAGGCCGATTCCATCGACTTCTTCATCGCGCGCCGGAAGGCGATCCGCCGCTGCAGCTGACCGGCGATCGACTGTGCAACCAGCTGGGCGTCGAGCTCCGGGCGCTGGATCTCCTGGATGTTGATGTGCACCGGCCGGCCCATGCGCTTCATCAGGTCATCGCGGAGCTTGTCGACCTCGGCACCTTTGCGGCCGATGATGATGCCGGGCCGCGAGGTGTAGATCGTGACTCGGAGCTTGTCGGCAGCGCGCTCGATGTCGACCTCCGAGACGCCAGCATGGGCGAGACGAGTCTTGAGGTGCTCGCGTAGTTTGAGGTCCGCCTCGAGCGTCTCGGCGTAGTCGGCATCCGCGTACCACCGAGAGTGCCAGGTCTTGTTGTACCCCAGTCGGAAGCCGTACGGATGTGTCTTTTGTCCCAAACCTGACCCCCTGCTATGCGTCGACGGCGTCGAGGCCCGAGCGCGCAGCGCTCGCCTCGTCCCGCGTATCGAGCTTGATGGTGACGTGGCTCTGTCTCTTGAGGATGCGGAGCGCACGGCCCTGCGGTGCCGGACGCAAGCGCTTCAGCATCGGACCTTGGTCGACGAAGATCTCTTTGACGTACAGCGTGTCGACGTCGACGTTCTCGTCGCGATCCTCGGCGTTGGCGACCGCTGAGGAGAGCAGCTTGCGAATCGGTGTCGCGGCCGACTTGTTCGTCAGCTGCAGCGTATTGGCAGCGTCCTGCACGCCCAGACCCCGAATCAGGTCGGCGACGAGCCGCACCTTCTGGGGCGAGGCCTGCAGGTACCGCAGTCGGGCCGTGAACTCCATCTTCCTTCTCCTACCGAGGCGCTCCGCGCCGCTCGCTCTTGCCGCCGACGTGACCCCGGAACGTCCGCGTCTGTGCGAACTCTCCGAGCTTGTGGCCCACCATGTTCTCGCTGACGTAGATCGGGATGAACTTCATCCCGTTGTGCACCGCGATCGTCATACCGACCATGTCGGGAATGATGGTCGAGCGCCTCGACCAGGTCCTTACGACCCGACGACTCTGACCGCTCGTCGCCCGCACCTTCTCGAGCAGCGACTGATCGATGAAATAGCCCTTCTTGAGCGAACGTGACATTCGAGTCCCCTACTTCTGGAATCGCCGGCGGACGATCCACTTGTTGGTGCGCTTGTTGTTGCGAGTGCGGTAGCCCTTAGCCGGCATGCCCCACGGTGAGCAGGGATGTCGCCCACCCGAGGCCTTGCCCTCGCCGCCGCCCATCGGGTGATCGACGGGGTTCATGGTCACACCTCGGTTGTGTGGCCGTTTCCCGGCCCAGCGCGACCGGCCGGCCTTACCGAGCGAGATGTTCTGCTGCTCGGCATTGCCGATCTGGCCAATGGTCGCGAGGCAGTTCACGTGCACTCTTCGGACCTCGCCCGACGGCAGCTTGACCTGGGCAAACTTGCCCTCTTTCGCCATCAGCTGTGCGCCGCCGCCGGCAGAGCGCACCATCTGCCCACCCCGTCCCTGCTTGAGCTCGATGTTGTGGATGATCGTCCCCAGGGGGATCATCGAGATCGGCATCGCGTTGCCGACGTTGATCTCGGAGTCCTCGCCCGCTGTCACCGTGTCGCCGACCTGGAGCCCCACCGGCCACAGAATGTAGCGCTTATCGCCGTCGGCATAGTTGAGCAGGCAGATCCGCGCCGTACGGTTCGGGTCGTACTCGATGGACACCACCTTGGCGGGCACGCCGGTCTTGTCGCGCCGGAAATCGATGTCCCGGTAGCGTCGACGATGGCGCCCGCCGCGGAAGCGAACCGTGATGCGGCCCTTGTTGTTGCGGCCGCCACCGCGCTTGCGCCCCTTGGTCAGGGACTTGTGCGGTGTCGACGCCGTGATCTCGTCGAAGCTCGCGTACTCCTGGAAGCGGCTCGCAGGATTGGTGGGTTTCCGTTTCTTGATTGCCATCGCCTACATTCCTTCAAAGAACTCGATCGGCTTCTCACCCGCGACCAGCCGGACGTAGGCCTTTTTCCACTCCGGCTGACGGCCAGCGTAACGCCCCTGGCGCCGCACCTTGCCACGGAAGCGGGCGACACGTACATCAGCCACCTTGCGGTCGAACTGCGCCTCGACCGCGCGCTTGATCTCGATCTTGTTGGCGCGCGGATCCACCTCGAAGGCGATGATGTTTGCGACGTCGCGCAGCACGGTCGACTTCTCGGTGATCAGCGGACGCCGGATAACTTCTTGAATCCTCATCCCTGGAGTACCTCGATGAGCCTGTCGAGCGCAGTCTCTGTCGTGACGACGTGGGAACGATCGACGACGTCATACACGTTGACTGCCAGTGCGTCCACGACCTTGAGCCGCGGGTTGTTGCGTGAGGCGAGCGCGAGGTTCGCATTCTCACCGCTCGAGACCAGCAGCGCCTTGCCCTCGATGCCAAGATCGGCGAGCTTGCCCTCCAGCGAAGCGGTCTTGGGGGAGTCGAGAGCGAAGCCGTCCAGCACCACGAGCCCCTCCAGAGCGAGCTTGCGCGACAGCGCCGACTTGAGCGCGTTGCGCTTCTCGCGTCGACTCATCTTGGTGTCGTACGAGCGTGGCTGCGGCCCGTGAATCGTGCCACCCGTGCGCCACAGCGGCGAGCGGATGCCGCCGACCCGGGCCCGACCGGTGCCCTTCTGCCGCCAGACCTTGCGTCCAGAGCCGGAGACCTCGCCACGGGTCTTGGTCTTGTGGGTACCGCTTCGCATCGCCGCCCGGTTGGCGACGACTGCGGTATGGATCAGGTCTTCCTTGTACGGATACTCGAAGACCTGCTCCGGAAGCTCGATCTCTTTGACTGTCTCGCCCGCGAGATTCTTGACCGCGATCTTCATCTTCAACCCTTCTTCGCCCGCTGAATCGCGACGTAGCCGCCCCTTGGGCCGGGCACGGCGCCGCGCAGGAAGAGCAGATCCTGCTCCTCGTCGATCTTCACGACCTTGACGTTCTTGGTCGTGACGCGCTTGCCACCCATCCGTCCGGGGAGTCGCGTACCAGGAAAAACGCGGGAAGGATCCGAGGCCTGGCCGATCGAACCGGGAGCGCGATGGAACATCGAACCGTGGCTCGCCTTTCCACCGCCGAAGTTGTGCCGTTTGATCACTCCCTGAAAGCCCTTGCCCTTCGACGTAGCGACGACGTCAACGAACTCCGCGAGTTCGAAGATCGAGACCTTGATCTCGTCACCCGGGGCCGCCTCGTCGTCGGCCCCGATCGGGAACTCCCCGAGCCGCCGGACAGGGTCGACTCCGGCTTTCTTGAAGTGGCCGGCGGTCGGCTGGTTTACATGCTTCGGCGCCTTCGTCTCGACCAAGCCGATCTGGATCGCCTCGTAGCCGTCGGAATCCTCGGTCTTGCGCTGCACGACCACGCAGGGACCGGCCTTCACCAGAGTCACGGGGACCGCGGTCCCGTCCTCTTCGAAGATCTGGGTCATGCCGAGCTTGCGGCCGAGAATGCCTTCCATCACGTACTCCTGGCGAGGCGCCTAGGCCCCGAGCGCCTTGATTTCGACGTCGACACCCGCAGGAAGCTCGAGCTTCATCAGAGCGTCGACGGTCTGGCTGGTGGGCTCGAGAATGTCCAGCAAACGCTTGTGCGTGCGGATCTCGAACTGTTCGCGCGACTTCTTGTCGACGTGGGGCGAGCGATTGACGGTGAACTTCTCGATGTGCGTCGGCAACGGGATCGGTCCCACCACCCGAGCGCCGGTACGCCTGGCAGTGTCGACGATCTCGTAAGTCGACGAGTCGAGGATTCGGTAGTCGAACGCTCGCAGTCGAATGCGTATCTTTTCGTTATCCACGGCTCCGCTACTCCACAATCTCGGTGACGGTGCCGGCGCCGACCGTACGGCCGCCCTCGCGGATGGCGAAGCGCAAGCCCTTCTCCATCGCCACCGGAGCGATCAGCTCCACCGAGATCGACACGTTGTCGCCCGGCATCACCATCTCCGTACCTTCCGGCAGGTCCGCCACACCCGTCACATCCGTCGTCCGAAAGAAAAACTGCGGCCGATAGCCCGAGAAGAACGGCGTATGGCGACCACCCTCCTCCTTCGTCAGCACGTACACCTCACCCTTGAACTTCGTATGCGGAGTAATCGAGCCCGGCTTCGCCAGCACCTGACCCCGCTCCACCTCGTCCTTCTTCGTGCCCCGCAACAAAACGCCGATGTTGTCCCCGGCCTCGCCGCGGTCCAGCATCTTGCGAAACATCTCAACACCCGTCACCACAGTCTTCTGCGTGTCCCGGATCCCCACGATCTCGATCTCGTCGCCCACCAGCACCACGCCGCGGTCCACCCGACCCGTCACTACCGTCCCCCGACCCGAGATCGTGAAGATGTCCTCGATCGGCATCAGAAAATCCTGATCGATCGCGCGCTCCGGCGTCGGAACATAGCTGTCCACCGCATCCATCAGCTCAAAGATCGATGCACACTCCGCCGAGTCCGAATCGTCCGACTCCAGCGCCTTCAGAGCCGAACCCCGAATGATCGGAATGTCGTCGCCCGGAAACTCGTACGTCGACAGAAGCTCGCGAAGCTCCAACTCCACCAGATCCAACAACTCCTCGTCGTCGACCATGTCGACCTTGTTCATGTACACCACGATGTACGGAACACCCACCTGGCGAGCCAGCAGTATGTGCTCGCGTGTCTGCGGCATTGGACCGTCCGCCGCCGACACCACCAGCACCGCTCCGTCCATCTGAGCCGCGCCCGTGATCATGTTCTTCACGTAGTCCGCGTGACCCGGACAGTCCACGTGAGCGTAGTGACGAGCATCCGACTCGTACTCCACATGAGCCGTCGCGATCGTGATCCCACGCTCACGCTCCTCAGGAGCCTTGTCGATCTCGTCAAACGGAACGAAGTCCGCATTCCCCTTCGCCGCCAGCGTCTTCGTGATCGCTGCCGTCAATGTCGTCTTGCCGTGATCCACGTGACCGATCGTCCCGATGTTCACGTGCGGCTTCGTACGCTCGAACTTCTCCTTCGCCATGACTCTCTCCTCAGAATCTTTCCGATGTGACGTTCTTGGGTGCGGGTTCGTAGGCCACGAACTGCATGGTGTAGTTGGCGCGACCCTGCGACATCGAGCGCAGGTCCGTCGTGTAGCCGAACATCTCCGAGAGCGGGACCTTCGAGGTGACGGCCTGGAGTTTGCCGCGCGCCGCCATCGACTGGACCTTGCCGCGCCGGCTCTGGATGTCGCCGACCACGTCGCCCATGTAGTCCTCGGGGGTGGTCGTCTCGACCTCCATCATCGGCTCGAGCAGCACCGGCTCGGCCTTGCGAGTCGCGTCCTGCAGTGCCATCGACCCAGCGACCTTGAAGGCGATCTCCGAGGAGTCGACCTCGTGCGAGCTGCCGTCGACGAGGTCGACTTCGATCTTGGTCAGTGGATAGCCAGCGAGTGGCCCCGATTCCATGCACTCTCGGATTCCCCGCTCCACCGAGCTTATGAACTCACGTGGAATCGCACCGCCAACGATCGCGTTCTTGAAAACCAGGTCCCGCCCCTCGGGATCGCCCGGTCGGATCACGATCTTGCAGTGGCCGAACTGACCCCGACCGCCGGTCTGGCGCACGAAGCGGCCCTCGCCGGCGGCCTCGCAGGTGACGGTCTCGCGATAGGCGACCTGAGGCCTGCCGACGTTCGCCTGAACCTCGAACTCTCGCCTCAGACGGTCGGTGATGATCTCTAAGTGCAGCTCGCCCATACCGGCGATCAGGGTCTGGCCGGTCTCCGGGTTGGGGCGCACCTGGAACGTCGGATCCTCCTGCATGAGCTTGGCCATGGCCATCGAGAGCTTCGCCTGGTCGGCCTTGGAGCGCGGCTCGATCGAGACCGAGATCACCGGATCTGGAAAGTCCATCGCCTCGAGCACGATCGGTGCATTGACCGCACAGATGGTGTCGCCGGTAGTGACGTTCTTCAGCCCGACGAAAGCCGCGATGTCGCCCGACCAGACGTGATCGATGTCCTCTCGCTTGTTGGCGTGCATCTTCAGCAGCCGCCCCACACGCTCGGTCTTACCGCGCGTCGCGTTGAGTACCTTGGTGCCTGTCTCGACTCCGCCCGAATAGACCCGGGCGTAGGCGAGTTGCCCGACGTAAGCGTCGGTAGTGATCTTGAAGATGAGCGCGGCGAACGGCTCCTCGTCAGTGGTCTTACGCTCGATCGGCTCGCCATCGGGCCTGTGCCCCTCTACCGAAAGGATCTCGTTCGGCGCCGGCAGGAAGTCGACTACCGCGTCGATCAGGGGCTGAACACCCTTGTTGCGGAAGGCGCTGCCGCACAACACCGGCTGAAGCCGGTTCGACAGAGTCGCGCGACGCAGAGCGTCCTTGATCTCCTGGTCGGAGATCGCCTCGCCCGACAGATACTTCTCGAGCAGTTGGTCGTCCGTCTCGGCGATCGATTCGACCATCTTCTCGCGCATCTCCATCGCGTGGTCGCGTAGCTCCTCGGGAATCTCCCGCTCTTCGAACTCTGCGCCCAGGGTCTCGGTCTCGTAGGCGATGCCGCGCATGCCAATCAGATCGATCACGCCGACGAGCTGATCCTCCACTCCCCACGGCAGCTGGACCGCCACCGGTGACGCCTCCAGCCGGGTACGCATCATGTCGATGCAGCGGTCGAAATCGGCACCGACTCGGTCCATCTTGTTGACGAAGGCAAGTCTAGGTACACGGTAACGATCGGCTTGACGCCACACGGTCTCGGACTGCGGCTCGACGCCGGCGACGGCGTCGAAAACACAAATCGCTCCGTCGAGAACACGGAGCGATCGTTCCACCTCGGCCGTGAAATCTACATGGCCGGGGGTGTCGATGATGTTGATGCGGTAGTCGTTCCAGTGGCAGGTGGTGGCCGCAGCGGTGATGGTAATGCCGCGTTCCTGCTCCTGCGCCATCCAGTCCATGACGGCCGTGCCCTCGTGCACCTCACCGATCTTGTAGCTGACGCCGGTGTAGTACAGGACACGCTCGGTAGTCGTCGTTTTACCGGCATCAATATGCGCCATGATGCCAATGTTTCGAATCCGCTCCAGCGGAACGTTGCGCGCGGCCATTGTTCGAATCTGTCCGTAAGCTTCAAATCAAAAAAGGTGGGGAATCGAAGGAAAATCGAGCCCCTCAGACCGGCCTGCCACCCAGCCTCTATCGCCGGGCGGGGGTTCCGATCACTCAGACCTGGAGTGCTACCACCGGTAGTGTGCGAATGCCTTATTGGCGTCCGCCATGCGATGAGTATCCTCCTTCTTCTTGATGGCTGAGCCTCGACTCTCGGCAGCATCCATCAACTCACCTGCCAGCTTCTGTCGCATCGTCCGTTCGCCGCGTCGTTTCGCGTTTTGGATGATCCAGCGCATCGAGAGCGCCAGGCGGCGGCCCGGCCGAACTTCGACAGGGACCTGATAGGTCGAGCCACCGACACGTCGGGACTTGACCTCCACCGAGGGCTTGACGTTGTCAACGGCGCGTTTAAATACCTTGAGCGGATCGTCGTCGATCCGCTCCCTGACGATAGACAGTGCATCGTAGAGAATGCGTTCCGCGACGGTCTTCTTTCCATCGCGCATGATGACGTTGATGAATCGCGTCACCAGCTGTGACTGGTAGAGCGGATCGGGAAGAATCTCCCGCTTCGGAACTTCTCTTCGCCTGGGCATGACTACTTGGGCCTCTTGGTTCCGTACTTGGAGCGGCCGCGGCGGCGGTCGTCGACGCCGACCGCGTCGAGGGTGCCGCGAACGACGTGGTAGCGCACGCCCGGGAGATCCTTCACACGGCCGCCACGGATGAGAACGATGGAGTGCTCTTGCAGGTTGTGCCCCACACCCGGGATATAGGTCGTCACCTCGATGCCGTTCGTCAGGCGCACACGGGCGACCTTGCGCAACGCGGAGTTCGGTTTCTTCGGGGTCTGGGTGTAGACCCGAACGCAGACCCCCCGTTTTTGGGGTGAAGACTGGAGCGCCGGGCTCTTGGTCTTCGAGGTCTGACGTTTGCGCCCGTGGCGCACGAGTTGATGAATCGTCGGCATGCCTGTGTTTGCTCTCCGGTCGATCTCTGAATCGCTGGGGTCCAGCACCCAAGACGAAACCCGCCTCAAGGGCCTTCGCGAAAGCTCCTCGGCTCTCGTGTCGATCAGGCCCTGACGGGACCCCTAACTGTCTTTTCTGGACGGTGAAACCCGCTTGCCGGGCACCCACGCGAAACCGGAAAAGGTTAGCAGCTACGGGGCGCTGCGCGCAACGCTCCTGTCCTGTTTTCTCGCTGCCCCGGCCTCCTACTCGGTGGTGACCGCCGGCTGCGGCATGGTCCGAATATCTTCCTCGCCGAACTCGAAGAACATCGCGCCGTCTTCGTCGTCGGCGGGCATGATCTCTTCTTCTTCCATGTGGAAGTCGTGGTAGCGATCCATGCCGGTACCGGCCGGGATCAGACGACCCACGATGACGTTCTCCTTCAGTCCCCTGAGCAGATCGACGCGGCCACTGATGGCCGCCTCCGTCAGCACTCGGGTGGTCTCCTGGAAGCTTGCCGCTGAGATGAAGCTCTCCGTCGACAGCGACGCCTTCGTGATCCCGAGCAGCAAGGGCCGCCCGATCGCCGGCTGGCCCCCGGCCTCGATCACGCGATCGTTCTCGCCCTGGAAACGCCAGCGGTCGACCTGCTCGTCGATCAGGAAATCGGTATCGCCAACCTCCTCGATCTTCACCGAGCGCATCATCTGACGGACGATGACCTCGATGTGCTTGTCGTTGATCGACACGCTCTGAGAGCGATAGACCTCCTGGATCTTGTCGACCAGGTAGCGTTGCAGCTCCTTCTCACCTAGCACCTGCAGCACGTCGTGCGGGTTGATCGGTCCGTCGATCAGTGCATCGCCGGCGTGTATCCGCTCGCCCTCCTGCACGTTGACGTGGATGTAGCGCGGGATGAGGTACTCACGCGACTCGCCGGCATCGCTTTCGATCTCGACTTTGCGCATCCCCTTGACGATCTCTCCCAGACGCACAGTGCCGTCGATCTCGGTGATGACAGCAGGCTCACGCGGTGTACGAGCTTCGAAGAGCTCCTGCACACGCGGCAGGCCGCCGGTGATGTCCTTGGTCTTGGTCGTCTCGCGCGGGATCTTGACCAGGGTCTCACCGGGGTGGACCTGGTCGCCATCGTTGATCACGAGATGCGAGCCCGAAGGCAGTAGGTAGCGCCGCTCACCCGAGCGGCCCTTGACAACGATCGCCGGCGAGCGCTTCTCATTCTGAGTCGCCTCGACGATGATTCGCTGCACATGCCCAGTGACCTTGTCGGTCTCCTCGCGCACGTTCTCGCCCTCGACGATGTCCTGGTACGAGACCTTGCCGCGAATCTCCGACAGGATCACCGAGGTGAAGGGATCCCAGTCGACGAGGTCCTTGCCGGGCTCCACCTTGTCGCCGTCGTGCACGTGCAGATGGGAACCGTAGGTGAGTGCATAGCGCTCACGCTCGCGGCCCTCGCCGTCGGTGATGATCAGCTTGCCATTGCGGTTGATGACGACCAAGTCGCCCGACTCAGAGTCGACCGTCGAGACGTTGATGAACTTCACGACCCCTGGGTTCGAGGCCAGGTGCTTGGACTGTTCGCCGACGCGACTCGCCGTACCACCGTAGTGGAACGTCCGCATGGTCAGCTGCGTGCCGGGCTCGCCGATCGACTGCGCCGCGATCACACCGACCGCCTCGCCGAGATCGATACTGCCGCCTTTTGCAAGATTACGTCCGTAGCAGCTAGCGCACACCCCGCGCCGCGTCTCGCAGGTCAACACCGAACGGATCCGAACCTGCTCGACACCGGCCTGCTGAATCGAGTTGGCGATCGAATCACCGACCACCTCGCCGACCTCGAGTAGCTTCTCGCCCGACATCGGATCGAGAATCTCGTCCTGCGACACACGGCCGACGATGCGATCGCGAAGCGGCTCGAGGATGTCGCCACCCTCCATGATCGCCCCGACAACGATGCCGTCGATAGTGCCGCAGTCGATCTCTGTGACGATCACGTCCTGCGCCACATCGACGAGACGACGCGTCAGATAGCCGGAATCGGCCGTCTTGAGCGCGGTGTCGGCTAGACCCTTTCGTGCCCCGTGGGTCGAGATGAAGTACTGCAAGACCGACAGACCCTCGCGGAAGTTCGCGGTGATCGGCGTCTCCATGACTTCTCCGGAGGGCTTGGCCATCATGCCGCGCATGCCGGCGAGCTGGCGAACCTGCTCGCGCGAGCCTCGCGCACCCGAGTCGGCCATCAGGTTGATCGGGTTGAACTCGCCCCGCTCGACCTCGACGTTGCGCATCTCATCGAACATCTCCTCTGAAACGCGCTCGGTGACGCGATGCCAGATGTCGATGATCTTGTTGTGCCGCTCACCTGCGGTGATGACACCGGCCGCGCGCTGGCGCTCGATCGCCACCTCTTCGGTTCGGGCCTCATCGATGATGCGCTCCTTCGACTCGGGAATCACCATGTCGTCGACGCCGAAAGAGATCCCCGCCTTGGTGGCGTAGGTGAACGTGATGTTCTTGATCTCGTCGAGCATCTTCACGGTCATGTCGTTGCCGAAGTGGATGTAGCAGAAGCCAACCAGATCCTGCAGGCCCCTCTTCTTGAGCAGTCCGTTGATGAACGGGATCTCTTGGGGCAGATGCTGGTTGAAAATCACCCGACCCACGGTGGTGTCGATGATGACGTTGTCCAGCTCCTGCAACTCGGCATGCAGGATGTCCTGGCTGTCGTACTGGGTGGTGAGGTCGATGTAGCGACCGGTGTAGCGCACGCGAATCGGCGTTTGGGTCTCGACCAGGCCTTCGTGCAGCGCCAGCTCGGCGGAGTCGAAGTCGGGGAAGACGCGGCCCTCGCCCTTCGCGCCGGTGCGCGGCATGGTGAGGTAATAGCCGCCCAAGACGAGATCCTGCGACGGCACCGCCAGCGGCCGGCCGTGCGCGGGACTGAGGATGTTGTTCGAAGCCAGCATCAGCACGTGGCTCTCGATCTGCGCCTTCGGCGACAGCGGAACGTGGACCGCCATCTGGTCGCCGTCGAAATCGGCGTTGAAGGCCGCGCAGACGAGCGGGTGGATCTTGATCGCCTTGCCCTCGACCAGCACCGGCTGGAACGCCTGGATACCCAGTCGATGCAGCGTCGGGGCGCGGTTCAGAAGCACAGGATGATCCTGGATCACCTCTTCGAGAGCGTCCCAGACCACGTCCTCCTCACGCTCCACCATCTCTTTGGCGGCCTTGATCGTACCGACCAGCTCCTTGTCCTCGAGCCAGTTGTAGATGAACGGCTTGAAGAGCTCGAGCGCCATCTTGGTCGGTAGGCCGCACTGGTGCAGCTCCAACTCCGGCCCGACCACGATGACCGAGCGGCCAGAGTAGTCGACGCGCTTGCCGAGCAGGTTCTGGCGGAACCGCCCCTGCTTGCCCTTCAGGGTGTCTGAGAGCGATTTCAACGGCCGGTTGTTCGAGCCCTTGAGCACACGACCACGTCGGCCGTTGTCGAACAGCGCATCCACCGCCTCCTGAAGCATGCGCTGCTCGTTGCGCACGATGACTTCCGGCGCCCGCAACTCCAGCAGCTTTTTCAGACGGTTGTTGCGGTTGATCACACGACGGTACAGATCGTTGAGATCGCTGGTCGCGAACCGACCTCCATCGAGCGGCACCAAGGGCCGCAGCTCGGGCGGAATGACGGGGATCACGTCGAGGATCATCCACTCGGGGCGATGACCGCTGCGCCGGAACGCGTTGACGACCTTCAAGCGCTTCGCCGCCTTGAGCCGACGGATCTGACTGGTGTCGGTGCGCATCACGATGCGCAGCTCCTCGGAGAGCTCGTCGACGTCGATTCGGGTCAGAAGCTCTTTGATCGCCTCGGCGCCCATACGGGCATCGAACGAGTCATCGCCGTGCTCCTCGCGAAGCTCGCGGGAGCGCTCCTCGGAGACCAGCTCTTTGTCCTCGAGCTCGGTCTCTCCCGGGTCGATGACGACGTAGCTCTCGAAGTAGAGAATGCGCTCGAGATCGCGCATCGACAGGTCGAGCAGGTGACCGATGCGGCTCGGCAGGCCCTTGAAGAACCAGACGTGCGACACCGGACTGGCGAGCTCGATGTGCCCCATACGCTCGCGGCGCACACGCGCGCGGGTGACCTCGACGCCGCACTTGTCGCACACGACGCCGCGATGCTTCATGCGCTTGTACTTACCGCAAACGCACTCCCAGTCCGTAATCGGACCGAAAATCTTGGCGCAGAACAGGCCTTCCCGCTCCGGCTTGAACGTCCGGTAGTTGATGGTCTCGGCCTTCGTGACCTCGCCGTGGCTCCAGGAGCGGATCTTCTCCGGGGACGCCAGCGAAATCTTGATGGCGTTGAAATCCTTGACCGACTGCGGCTTGTCAAATGTCAGCGGCTGCATTTCCGTCGCCTCCTTAAGCCTGCGCGTCTTCTTCGGTCTTGATCAGCTCCACATCCAGACACAGACTCTGGAGCTCGCGAACCAAAACGTTGAACGATTCGGGAAGGCCCGGATCTTCCGGTACCTCTCCTTTGACAATCGCCTCATAGACCTTCGAGCGACCCTCGACATCGTCACTCTTGACCGTCAGCAATTCCTGGAGGGTGTAGGCGGCGCCGTAGGCCTCGAGAGCCCACACCTCCATCTCACCGAAGCGCTGGCCGCCGAACTGAGCCTTGCCCCCCAACGGTTGCTGGGTGATCAGCGAGTACGGCCCGATTGAGCGCGCGTGGATCTTGTCGTCGACGAGGTGGGAGAGCTTCAACATGTAGATGTAGCCCACCGTCACCTTCTGCTCGAACTCCTCGCCAGTCATGCCATCGTAGAGTTCGGTCTTGCCCGAGCCCGGAAGACCCGCCTCTGCGAGGTAACCCTTGAGGTCGCTCTCGTGCGCGCCGTCGAAAACAGGGGTGGCGAACTTCAGCCCGAGCGCTCGGCCTGCCCACCCAAGATGGGTCTCCAGAATCTGGCCCACGTTCATGCGAGACGGCACCCCCAAGGGGTTGAGCACGATCTCGACCGGCGTGCCGTCGGGCAGGTACGGCATGTCCTCCTGCGGCAGGATGCGCGAGATCACACCCTTGTTGCCGTGACGGCCAGCCATCTTGTCACCCACCTGAAGCTTGCGCTTCATGGCGACGTAGACCTTGACCAGCTTGATCACGCCAGGCGGCAGCTCATCGCCCTTCTGTAGCAGCTCGATCCGGCCCTCGTTGACCTTATGCAGCACCTCGACGTGGGAGTCGGTGCGCCGGTAGGTCTCGGAGATCGCTTTGAGCACGTCCTTCTCCTTGATCGGAATGCGCAGGATCTCCTCACGGGTCAGATCGAGCAACGCCTCGTGGGAGATCTGATCGCCACGCTTGAGCAAGCTCGCACCGGCGCGCGACGACACCCCCGCGGAAACCTTCTTGCCAGCTAGGAGATCGCGGATCTTCTTGTTGCGCTCCTCGGTCAGGATCCGGATCTCGTCTCTGGTGTTCTTCTGCAGGCGAGCGATCTCTTCGTTCTCGATCTCGAGCGCGCGGTCATCTTTCTCGACGCCCTTGCGCGAGAAGATCTTGACGTCGACCACCGTACCCTCGACGCCCGGAGACGCCTTCAGGCTCGCGTCGCGCACGTCGCCGGCCTTCTCGCCGAAGATGGCGCGCAGCAGCTTTTCCTCCGGTGTCAGCTGGGTCTCGCCCTTGGGTGTGACCTTGCCCACCAGGATGTCGCCCGACTTCACCGTCGCGCCCATCCGCACGATTCCGGACTCGTCGAGATCGACGAGCGCCGACTCGGCGACGTTGGGAATGTCGCGGGTGATCTCCTCGGGGCCAAGTTTGGTGTCGCGGGCCTCGATCTCGAACTCCTCGATGTGAATCGAGGTGAAGGTGTCCTCGCGGACAAGGGCCTCCGAGATCAGGATCGCGTCCTCGAAGTTGTAGCCACGCCAGGGCATGAAGGAGACGAGCACGTTGCGCCCCAGGGCCAGTTCGCCGTTTTCGGTCGACGGTCCATCGGCGAGCACCAGCCCCTTCGCCACCCGGTCGCCCTCCTCGACCACCGGCTTCTGGTTGATGCAGGTGTTCTGATTCGAGCGACGGAACTTGGTTAGCTGGTAGATGTCGGCGCCGAACTCCTTGGACTCGCCGGTATCGATGTCTTCGCCCTCGACACGCACGATGATGCGCTCAGAGTCGACTGAGTCGACGATGCCCCCACGCACGCACAGGACGACGGCTCCGGAATCACGCGCCACGATGGTCTCAAGCCCAGTGCCCACGATCGGCGACTCGGCGCGCAGAAGCGGCACGGCCTGGCGTTGCATGTTCGAGCCCATCAGCGCACGGTTGGCATCATCGTTCTCGAGGAACGGAATCAGGGCGGCCGCCACCGACACCAACTGTTTGGGGTTGATGTCCATGTAGTCGACCCGGTCCTTCTCGACCGTCACGAAGTCGCCGCCCGCGCGCGCGATCACGCGGTCCTCCTGGAAGCGGCCCCTATCGTCGATGACCGCCGACGCCTGGGCGATGATGTACTTCTCCTCTTCCCACGCCGTCAGGTAGAAGGCGTGCGGCTCGGCCTCGACGAGTGCCTTCTTGTTGCGACGCAGTTTGGCGTTCTCGGCTTGTAGCTCGGAGCCCTCGACGATGTGACCGAGCTGGAACTGGCCTTCGCCGACCTTGTTGACGCGGAAATGCTCGAGGACCACACCGTCTAGAACCTTCTTGTACGGACTCTCGATGAAGCCGTAGGCGTTGATTGAGGCATACGTCGCCAGCGAAGAGATCAGGCCAATGTTCGGGCCTTCAGGGGTCTCGATCGGGCAGATCCGACCGTAGTGCGAAGTGTGCACATCGCGCACCTCGAACCCGGCGCGCTCCCGCGACAGGCCGCCCGGGCCGAGCGCGGAGAGTCTGCGCTTGTGGGTGACCTCCGACAGCGGGTTGGTCTGGTCCATGAACTGCGACAGCTGGGACGAACCGAAGAACTCCTTGATCGCAGCGATCACGGGCTTGGAATTGATCAGATCGTGCGGCATCGCGGAGTCGATGTCCTGATGTACGGACATCTTTTCCTTGATCGCTCGCTCCATCCGCACCAGGCCGATGCGGAACTGGTTCTCGAGCAGCTCGCCGACGGCACGCACCCGGCGGTTACCGAGGTTGTCGATGTCGTCCACCCGGCCGGACTCTCGATGGAGCCGAACCAGGTAGCGCAGCACCCGGAAGAAGTCGTCGGCCGACAGGGTCTTCTGATCGACCGGCACGTCTGTGTCGAGCTTGATGTTGAACTTGAAGCGACCGACCCGCGAAAAGTCGTAGCGCTTGGCGTCGAAGAACATGCCGTAGAAGAGCGACCGTGCGCTCTCGAGCGTCGGCGGATCTCCGGGCCGCATGCGCCGATAGATCTCGATCAGCGCGTCGCGTGCACTCTCGCTCGAATCCTTCGTCAGCGTGTTGGTAATGACGTTGCCACCGAGATCCCAGTCGGGGAAGAACACCTCGATCGGCGAGTACTTACGCCCTTCGAGCCGCTCCTCGATGTCTTCGGGACAAGGGTCGTTGGCCTCGAGCAGCACCTCGCCGGTCTCCAGATCGACGACGTCGGCCATCAGTGCCGCGCGCTCGAGCTGCTCGAGCTCGACGGTGTAGTCGATGATCTCACCGCCCTCGATCTTGGCGGCCCTGGCCTTGGTGAGGTTGATGCCGGCAAACAAGGCATAGGACTGCCGGCTGCGGCGAGCCTGGCGCTCCTTGATCCGCTCTTCCTCGACCACCTCGGGCGTGATGGAGAGGCCGAACCTGCCCTTGCCCTTCACCTTCAGCTGAACCGGCGCGTAAAACTCGCGCAGGATCGACTCGTCGCTCTCGAGACCCAAGGCGCGAAGGAATACCGTGGCGTGGAACTTCCTCTTGCGGTCGATGCGCACCGACAAGATGTCGCGCTGGTCGTACTCGAACTCCACCCAGGAACCGCGGTACGGAATGATCTTCGCAAGATAGGTCTGAGGCCCTTCCTGAGTGAAGAAGACCCCCGGGCTGCGATGCAGCTGCGAGACGATGACGCGCTCGGTTCCGTTAATGACGAACGTACCGTTGTCGGTCATCAGCGGGATCTCGCCGAAGTAGACCTCCTCCTCCTTGGCGTCGCGCATCATGCGCGTGCCGGTCTCGGGATCCTTGTCGTAGACGAAGAGCCGGAAGGTGACTTTCAGCGGCACGGCGAACGTCATGCCGCGCTCCTGGCACTCGGAGATCGAGTACTTCAGCTGCAGGTCGACCGGACCGCCGCAGGTATCGCACTTTGTGACGCGATTCTTGTTCACCACACCGCAGCTGGTGCAGGTCACGGTCTCCTCGTGCGGGTGGTCGGTCATGACCTTCTGGCCGCAGTTGGTGCAGGTCATGCGCAGGTACTCGAGCCCCTGCAGCTCGCCGCACTTGCACTGCCAGTCGCCGATCGAGTACTTCACGAAGTCGAGCGAGCAGGTCTCGCGGAAGTCCGAGAAGGGAAAGATCGAAGTGAACACCGCCTGCAGACCATGACCCTCCCGCTCGTCGGGCAGCAGGTTCATCTGCAGGAACCGCTCGTAGGAGCGGCGCTGTACGTCGATCAGATCCGGAATCGGCAGAGACGTCCGAATTTTGGAAAAATCGACCCGGCCGTTGCCGTTGCCGTTGCCGTCTGCATGAGCTTTGGTCATTGCGATCCTCGCGAGTTGTACCGCGTCCAGCTAGAGACACGAGGCCCCCCGCGAGTCCCTCGCGGGACTCGGCAGACGACCTCATCGAAGGTGCTTCCCACTAAGCGCCTACTTGATTTCTACCTGTGCTCCGGCCTCTTCCAGCTTGGCCTTCAATTCTTCGGCTTCTTCCTTCGCGACCGCTTCCTTGATCGGAACGGGGGCGGACTCGACCAGGTCCTTGGCCTCCTTGAGACCCAGGCTCGTAACCTCGCGAACGACCTTGATCACGTTGATCTTCTTGTCGCCGAAAGAGTTGAGCACGACGTCGAACTCGGTCTGCTCTTCGGCCGCACCAGCGTCGGCCCCCGGGGCAGCGCCCGGAGCCGCTACCGCCGCGGCGGCAGCCGAGACCCCGTAGTGCTCCTCGAGCGACTTGACCAGGTTGTTCAGCTCGAGGACGGTCATCTCGTCGATCTGCTGGATGAGTTCTTCCGCTGCTACGCCCATCGTTTTCTCCTTGCACGCGCTCTCGCCTAGGGCGAGATCGTCATTCCTTCTGTTGTCGAATCTGTTCGAGGACCACCACGAAGTCGCGAGTGATCGCTCCCAGGCCTCTGACCACGCGAATGATCGGCGACTGCAGCAGAAACAGCAGCTTCGCGATCAGCTCGTCACGGCTCTGCAGCTCGGCGATGGCCTTGATGTCGTCGGCCGCGACCGGCGCTCCGTCGACCAGACCGGCACGAAACTCCAGAACATCCGCCTCTTTCTTGAACTCGGTCAATACCTTGGCCAGGGACACCGCGTCGTCGTCGTGAAACGCGACCGCGGTCGGGCCTGAGAAGTGCTCGCCGAGGCACTCCATCTTGGTGTCTTTCAGCGCGATCAGAGCCAGGCGGTTCTTGACCACCAGGTAGTGTGCGCCGGTGGCACGGACCTTCGAGCGCAGATCGTCGGCCTGCGGCACCGAGATTCCCCGAAAACTGACGACGAACGCGTTCTGCGCGTTCACGAAGCCTTCCGAGTAGGTCTCGACGAGGCCAACCTTCGTCTGTTTGTCCAGTGCCATCTCTACGCTCCCTCTAGGCCTCGACCCGACCCAGGATCACCGAGTCGAGCTCGATACCGGGACCCATGGACGAAGACAGATAGATCGACCTGAGGTACTTCCCCTTGGCCGCCGGGGGCTTGGCGCGCATCACGGCGTCGATCAACGCCCGAGCGTTGTCCTCGAGCTTGTCGTGCTCGAACGACATCTTGCCGACGGCGGCTTGGATGTTGCCCGCCTTGTCGACACGGAACTCGACCTTACCGGCCTTGATCTCGTCGATCGCTTTGGCGACGTCGGCCGTCACAGTGCCGGTCTTCGGCTTGGGCATCAGCCCTCGCGGGCCAAGCACGCGGCCGAGGCGGCCGACCACCTTCATCATGTCGGGAGTGGCCACGACCGCGTCGAAGTCGAGGTGGCCGTCCTGCACCTTCTTGGCCAGATCCTCGCCACCAACCTCGTCTGCGCCGGCGTCCTCGGCCTCTTTGACCTTCTCGCCCGTGGCGAAGACCAGCACTCGTTGCGACTTGCCAGTGCCGTGCGGCAGAACGACCGTACCTCGCACCATCTGGTCGGCATGCTTCGGATCGACGCCGAGGCGCATGACGACCTCGAGCGACTCGTCGAACTTCACGTGCGAGCACTCCCGCGCCATCTTGAGGCCATCGGATAGATCGAGTGGCTCGTCGCCGATCTTTTCCGCCGCGCTGTTGTAGCCCTTACCGTGCTTTGGCATCTCCAGAGTCCTCTTTCGATTACCCGGCGGTTGCGTCGTCTGCGGCGCGGACGTCGTCTCCGGCGCCAGAAGGCATGCTGTCGGAGGCCGCACCATCAGCACGCGCGGCGGCCGCAATCTCTTCGGTGTCGATCCCCATCGAACGGGCGGTGCCGGCGATGATCTTGACCGCAGCGTCGAGGTCGGCGGCGTTCAGATCGGGCTCCTTGGTCTTGGCGATGTCCTCGAGCTGCGCGCGGGTGACGACTCCGACCTTCTCCCGATTCGGTTCACCCGAGCCCTTCTGGATGCCCAGCGCCTTCTTCAGCAGCACGGCCGCGGGCGGTGTCTTGGTAATGAAGCTATAGGTACGATCGGCGAAGACCGTGATCACGACCGGGATGATCAGACCGCCCTCCTGCTGGGTCTTCGCGTTGAAGGCCTTGCAGAAGTCCATGATGTTCAGTCCCGCCTGACCGAGAGCCGGACCCACCGGCGGTGCCGGTGAAGCCTGCCCACCCGGGATCTGCAGCTTGATCTGCCCTGTGATTTTCTTGGCCATCCTCTTAAGCCCTCTAGGCCGACTAGGCCTTCTGCACCTGCAGGAAATCGAGCTCTACCGGTGTCTGTCGACCGAAGATCGTCACCATTACCTTGAGCGTGTTTCGGTCCAGGTTGATCTCGTCGACGACTCCGGTGAAGTTGTTGAAGGGGCCATCGATAATCTTGACCATCTCGCCTTTCTCGAAGACGTACTTCGGCTTCGGCTTTTCCTTCGCCGTCACCACTTGCTCGACAATCTGGTCGACTTCGGACTGGGTCAGGGGAGTCGGGTTCTTACCCGTGCCGACGAAACCCGTCACCTTGGGGGTGTTCTTGACCACGTGCCAAGCGGCGTCGGACATCTCCATCTCAACCAGGATGTAGCCGGGAAAGAACTTGCGCTGCGTCTCGCGCTTCTTGCCACCCCGAAGCTCGACAATAGTCTCGGTGGGAATGCGAACCTCTCCGAATTTCTCCCCCATGCCGAGGGCCTCGGCTCGTTGGGTGAGCGCCTCCCTCACCCGCTCCTCGAAGCCGGAGTAGGTGTGGACGATGTACCACTGGCGGTTCACTGCCGTAGGCGCGTCGGCACTATCACTCATCATCCAAAGATCCCAAGTACGAGTTCATAGAGCCGCAGAATGATGATGTCGGCGAACCAGAGGTAGATCGAGAGCAGGAACGAAGCGACCATCACGACCACGGTTGTCCCACGCACTTCTTTCCATGAGGGAACTGTGACCTTCTTCCATTCGGCCTTCACCTCGGCCAGGAACGTTAGTGTCTTCGCAACCCAGCTCATGATGTTGCTCGCTATGGCAGGCCAGGAGGGATTCGAACCCCCAACATCCGGTTTTGGAGACCGGCGCTCTACCAGTTGGAGCTACTGGCCTGTACTAAACTCGCAGCTAGAAGCTGACCATTTACATCCAACAACTATTAGCCTTTCTCCCATTTACTTCGACTCCCGGCTGCCGACTCCTTACTTCACCTCCTTATGAAGGGTATGCCGTCTACACCATTTGCAATACTTATTGCGCTCGAGCCTGTCAGTCACATTCCTCTTATTCTTCGTCGTGGCATAGTTTTTGCGCTTACACTCTGTGCACTGAAGGGTGATAATCTCCTGCATACCTTAAACTTCCATATCCTTATGAATATTTAAATTTTTATTCAACAACCTCAGTAATGCTGCCTGCGCCTACGGTGCGGCCTCCTTCTCGAATTGCAAACCGCAAACCTTTCTCCATTGCTATCGGCGCAATCAGTTCTGCATCCATTGAGACATTGTCTCCCGGCATTACCATCTCAGTGCCTTTAGGGAGATCTACTGAT
>JAYZDP010000117.1:0-24707 GCA_036337765.1 Acidobacteriota bacterium | reverse complement strand
CTCCGCGCAATCAGGACGTGGTGGCCAATTTGGCCTATGCGCGTCGCAGCGCGAAAGACGCGATCTCGCCTCCCGAGCCGTCGGCGATAGTGCGAACGGCGTTCTTCTGGCACTACGCGTTCGCTCCGGATGAGCTGGCGGCTGCCCTCGTCGCGCTCAACCTGGTGTTTTGGAGCTTGGCGGCTTGGCGACTATTCCGACGTAGATCGGAGGTTTTGCTTTGGTCGTGCCTGGCGGTGCTAGCTGCGGTGATCGCCGTGGGTGGCTCGATCGGCGCTCGCGCCCTCGCCCCCCAACGAGTGGGCGTGGTAGTGCCTCTCGAGCTCGAAGCGCGCTCTAGCTATAGCGCCAACTCCGTCGCGCGCTTCAAGCTGCACGCTGGCTCTGAGGTGCGCCTGGAGGAACTGGTCGACGGGTGGGCTCGGGTGTCGCTGCCCGAAGGCGAGGGCGGCTGGGTCGAGGCGGACAGCATCGAGGTGGTCGAGCTGTTCTGATAGTTTCCGCACCTCCAAACGGTCGGCGGGAAAGCGCGCGGCCGTCGCGAGGATCGCGAAGTCCAAGAGGAAGTTCATGAGCCACAAGACCGCCTTCGTGGGACTTGGCGTCATGGGGTATCCCATGGCGGGCCACCTGCTGAACGCCGGACACGAGGTGACGGTGTTCAACCGCACGACCGCTCGAGCTCAGGCATGGGCCGACGAGTACGGTGGCACGACGGCGGCGACGCCCGCAGCGGCGGCTGACGGTGCCGACATCGTGTTCGTCTGCGTTGGCAACGATGACGACGTCCGCTCGGTGACGCTCGGCGACGACGGTGTGCTCGCGGGAATGTCGGCGGGAGCGACTCTCGTCGACCACACCACCGCGTCGGCGGACTTGGCCCGTGAGCTTGCGGCGGCCGCAGCGCAGCGAGACTGCGGCTTTCTCGACGCGCCGATCTCGGGCGGACAGGTGGGAGCGGAGCAGGGCATCCTTACGGTCATGGTCGGCGGGGAGCAGTCGACGTTCGACGCGGTACAGCCGGTAATCGACACCTACGCGCGTCGGGTGGCCCTGCTCGGACCTGCCGGCTCCGGGCAATTGACGAAGATGGTGAACCAGATCTGTATCGCCGGACTGGTGCAGGGCCTGGCCGAGGGCATCCATTTCGCCGAGAAGGCCGGCCTCGACCCTGCAGCCGTTGTCGACGTGATTTCGAAGGGTGCGGCGCAGTCGTGGCAGATGGAGAACCGCTACCACACCATGATCGACGACCAGTACGAGCACGGCTTCGCGGTGCAGTGGATGCGCAAGGACCTGGGAATCGCGCTCGGAGAGGCACGCCGGAACGGCGCTCGTATACCGGTCGCTGCGCTCGTCGACCAGTTCTACAGCGAGGTCGAAGCGTTGGGCGGCAGCCGATGGGACACCTCGAGCCTGCTGCGGAGGCTGACGAGCCTCGATCGGTCCTGATACCCGGACGCATCCGATGCGTGTCTTCCTGTCGAACCTGGGCTGCAAGCTAAACCAGTCGGAGACTGACAGCTTCGCACGCCGTTTTCTGGCGCATGGCCACGAGGTAGTTGGAAGCCTGGCCGTAGCCGACCTGCACGTGGTGAACAGCTGCACGGTGACTCACCTGGCCGCGCGCGACTCGCGCAAGGCAGCCAGACGCGGGGCGCGACAGGGCTCGGGCGTGCGGACGGTCCTTACGGGCTGCTACGCGAGCGCCGCGCAGGTCGAAGCACGCGGGCTATCGGGTGTTGATCTCGTCGTGCCGAACGCCGACAAGGATCGGCTGGTCGAACTGGTCGAGCAGCGCTTCGGCATCGAGTCCGCTGCACCCACGGTTCCGGCGTCGTTCGTGCCACTGAGCTTCGGGCCGACGCGGGCCCTGCTTAAGGTCGAGGACGGCTGCGGCATGGCTTGTAGCTTCTGCATCATTCCCTCGACGCGGGGGCCGCAGCGGAGCCGTCCGATCGACGAGGTGGTGGCGGAGGCGCAGAATCTCGAGCGGGCGGGATATCGCGAGATCGTGGTCACCGGGGTGCAGATCTCCGCCTATCGTGACGACGGGCTGCGCCTCCCCGGGCTCTTGGAGCGACTGCTCGACGCGACCCGATCGTGTCGATTTCGGCTGACCTCGATCGCACCGTGGGATTTCGCTCCCGATTTGGTCGAGCTTCTGCAACACCCACGGGTCTGTCGTCATGTGCACCTGTCGCTGCAGAGCGGAAGTGAGTCCGTGCTCACCCGAATGCGGCGGCCGTACTCACCGCAGGCGTACTCCGGGCTGGTGGCCCAGCTACGCCGTGAGGTGGCGGGGATCGCAGTTACGACCGATGTGATCGTGGGCTTTCCGGGTGAGACGGACGTCGAGTTCGAGGAGTCACGGCGCTTCGTCGCCGAGCTCGAGTTCTCTCGGGTTCACGCCTTCACCTACTCGGCGCGCGAGGAGACCTCAGCCGCGGCGCTACCCGATCCGGTTGCCCACGCCACGAAGAAGGAACGCATGCAGCGGATGCTGTCGACGGCCCGAGCCGGGGCGGCTCATTTCCTCGATCTCCAGGCGGGGCTAATCGGCACGGCCCTGTGGGAGGAGCAGCGCAGGGGCCGGTGGCGCGGTATGACCGGCAATTACGTTCGCGTTTTCGTCGACTCGGCGAACGATCTACGAGGCCTCCTGACCCCGGTGCGTTTCCTTGGGCCGGTCGCCGACGGTGTCGACGTCGAGCTGGCCGAGCCTGCCTAGAATGCGGTGATCGAGAAGCCAGCGTCCACGTAGTGGATCTCGCCGGTAACGCCGCTCGACAAATCTGACAGCAGGTAGGCGCCCGCCTTGCCGACGTCGTCGGTCGAGACGTTGCGACGCAGAGGCGCCCGCTCGGCGTAGCCGCCCAACATGTCCCTGAAGCCCGACACGCCGGAGGCGGCCAGGGTCTTGATCGCGCCGGCAGAGATGGCGTTCACCCGAATACCCGAGCCGCCGAGATCGGCCGCGAGATAGCGCACGCCGGCCTCGAGAGCGGCCTTGGCGATCCCCATGACATTGTAGTTGGGCGCTGTCTTGACCGAGCCGTAGTAGGTCAGCGCCAGGATGCTGCCGCCGTCGGTCATCAACGGCTCCGCAGCGCGGGTAAGTGCGATCAAAGAGTAGGCGCTGATCTCGAGAGCCTGCAGAAATCCGTCGCGGGTGGTATCGACGGTGCGCCCCCGCAGCGCCTCACGCGGCGCCCAAGCGATCGAGTGGACGAGGAAGTCGAGCTTGCCCCAGCGCTCGCGAATCTCGCCAAAGACGGCGTCGACCTGATTCTCGTAGGTCACGTCGAGCGGCAGTACGATGTCGGAGCCGATCCCGTCGGCCAACGGCCGCACGCGCTTTTCGAGAGCTTCGCTCTGAAAGGTGAAGGCGAGCTCGGCCCCGGCGGCATGCGAGTGCCGAGCGATGCCCCAGGCAATCGATCGGTGGTTCGCCACCCCGACGATCAGGCCCTTCTTTCCTGCCAGCATCCCGCGCGCGCCTTCAACCGCCTTTTCATCAACCTGAGTCACGGATTCTCCTAGGAGTACCTCCAGTTCGCGGACGACGCCACTTAGAGCCCAGTGACTCGGACGACTTCCTCGAAAGTAGTCGTCCCCTCTGCCAACCGCTGCATGGCCGACTGCCGCAACGTGCGCATGCCGTTCTTGATCGCTTCTCGCTTGATGCGCCGTGAGTCGACGCCCTCTTGAACGAGATGCTTGATGGAGTCGTCCACTTCCAGGACTTCGAAGATGCCGACCCGCCCTCGATAGCCGGTGTTGCGACACTCGTGGCAGCCCTCGCCTTCCTTGATCTGCACCTTCTTGCCCGTTGGTACCTGGAGGTTCAGAGTCTTGACCTCGGCGCTCTCGAGGTAGCGCTCGGTAGCGCACGCCGAGCAGATCTTTCGCACTAGGCGCTGAGCCATGGCACTGACGAGGGTCGAGGTGATGAGGAATGGCTCGACGCCTAGATCGAGCAGCCGCGACACCGACGACGCTGCGTCGTTCGTGTGCAGAGTCGAGAAGACCAGATGACCCGTGAGGGCGGCCTGCGTTGCGTACTGGGCGGTCTCGGCGTCGCGGATCTCACCGATCATAATGACGTCCGGGTCCTGGCGCAGCACATGACGCAGGACGTCGGCGAAGTGGATCCCCACCCGGCTCTGGATCGCGGTCTGGTTGAACTGCTCGGACACTATCTCGATCGGATCTTCGATCGTGGTGACGTTGATCTCGCGGCTGGCGATGGAGCGCAGCGCAGAGTAGAGCGTGGTGGTCTTGCCCGATCCGGTTGGCCCGGTGACCAGACTGATGCCGTGCGGACGAGTGATGAAGTCGTTGAATTGATCCATCTCGTCGGGGAAGAAGCCCAGGTCGGAGAGGTGCATGTTGAAGGTCTGGGGATCGAAGATCCGCATCACCAGCTTCTCGCCGAATGCCACCGGCAGGGTGGAGACCCGAAGCTCCACTTCCTGGCCGTGACGTTCAGTCTTCACGCGCCCGTCCTGTGGCCGTCGCTTTTCGGCGATGTCGAGACGCGACAGCGTTTTGAGGCGACTGACCACCGCGCGGTGAACGAGCTTGGGGATGGTCTGGATGTCGTGCAGCACTCCGTCGATGCGGAAACGCACCAGCGACGAGTCGCGCTTGGGCTCGATGTGGATGTCCGATGCTCTGGTGTCGTAGGCGTGCTGGAGCATGAACTCGACTGCGTTGATGACATGTGCGTCCGAGGACTCGATCTCGCTCTCGCTCTTCATGCGAACGAGCTGTTCGAGGTTGCCCAGGTCGAGTTCGCCCTTGAGATCCTGCTCGGCCTGTTTCACAGAGTGGCGAAGACCGTAGAACTCGGTCAACGCTCGCAGGATGTCGGGCTCGGACGCGACCACGATCTCGAGCTCGCGGCCGGAGATGCGCCGGAAGTTGTCGATGCCCTCGAGGTCGTAGGGGTTCGCACAGGCGAGCTGCAGCTTGCCGTCGGACATCGCCAGCGGAATCATCAGGTGGCGACGCGCGAAGGGGCGTGAGACCTCCGACTCGATCAGGTCCGCGTTCAGCGCCAGGTGATCGATATGGACGTGCGGAAAACCCGTGTCCCTGGCCAGGGTGGCCGCGACCACTTCCTCGCTGATGGTTCCGGTGTGGCCGTTACAGCGCGCCAGCCGCATGCGATCCACCAGATCGTAGGCGGATGATCGCTGTTCGAAGGCCTTGGCTCGCTGCCCCTTGGGCAGCATCCTGGCCTCTTCCTTGAGCAGGGAGGCCTGTTCGCCGGTGATCTCACCCTGGCGTTCCAGGACGTCGGCAACGAGATTGACTGTCAGATGTGGCATTTTAATCTATAGCCGATGGGCTAACTGTCCCCTGAACACAGGATTCTAGCGAAATCAGAGGACGGTGAACATTCTTCGCTTGCTATGATCCGCCCCGCCCTCGCCCGGTCCGCGACTCTCGATCCCACGGAGACAGACGATGTTCGATTCTGAGCGCCTTTGCCGTGCCCTCGTGGTCGCCGCCCTCAACGCATTGGTGCTGGGTCATTCAGCCTTCGCCGCGCCGGAGAGGCAGATGGATAAGTTGCTCCTGCCCGCCGGGTTCGAGATCGGTATCTACGCCGACGAGCTTCCCAACGCTCGCTCGCTGGCGCTAGGGCCCGACGGCGTCGTCTTCGTCGGCTCAATGCGGGCCGGCAACGTGTACGCCGTCGTCGACGGCGACGGAGATCGAAAGGCCGACAAGACCTATACCGTTGCTCGAGGCCTCAACACGCCCAGCGGCGTCGCCTATCGCGACGGTAGCCTCTACATCGCCGAGATCAACCGGGTGTTGAAGATCGAAGGCATCACCGAGAGCCTCGATGCGCCCCCGGAGCCGGAGGTCATTCGAGACGATCTGCCGACCGACCGCCACCACGGCTGGAAGTTCATCCGCTTCGGTCCCGACGGCAAACTCTATGTACCTGTCGGAGCGCCCTGCAACGTCTGTGCAATCGAAGATCCCTACGGAGCCTTGTCGCGGATGAGCCCCGACGGCGGCGACTCGGAGATCTTCGCTCGGGGTATCCGCAACACCGTCGGGTTCGACTGGCCTCCCGAGAGCGGTGTTTTGTGGTTCACCGACAACGGCCGCGACATGCTCGGCAACGACACGCCGCCCGACGAGCTCAATCGCGCGCCCGAGGCCGGCATGCACTTCGGCTATCCGTTCTGCCATTCCGCCGACATCGTCGACCCGGACTTCGGTGATCTCGGTAAGTGCGGTGAGCAGACTGCGCCGGCGCTGGACCTCGGACCTCACGTGGCGGCGATCGGAATGCGTTTCTACACTGGCGACATGTTCCCCGCCGACTACGCGAACCACATCCTGATCGCAGAGCACGGCTCGTGGAACCGCACGACGCCGATCGGCTATCGTCTGATGCGGGTCAGGGTCGAGAATGGTAAGGCGGCCTCGTACGAGGTCTTTGTCGAAGGCTGGCTCCAGGGCAAGAAGGCCTGGGGACGACCCTCGGATGTCGCGGTCCTCGACGATGGATCGCTGCTCGTCTCCGACGACATGCAGGGTGTGATCTATCGCATCGCCTACCACGACTGACGGACCCGGAGTGGCTCGTGGGCAACCTTCGTAGCCCCTATCTGGAGGGAATTCGCCGCGTCGTCGTGAAGGTGGGCTCGCAGGTGCTCGCACCTGGGGGACGGCTGGACGACGAAGTCTTTGACCAGCTGTCGGCTCAGCTACTCGCGTTGCGTCATAGTGGACTGGATGTCGTGCTGGTCACCTCGGGAGCGGTTGCGGCAGGGCGCCGCCAACTCGCGCTCGAAGATCGGCCGCGGACCAGCCCCCTGCAGCAAGCTGCTGCAGCCGCCGGGCAGATCGCGTTGCTCGAGCGCTACTCCTCGCGGCTGACCCCGCAGGACCAGCCCGTCGCGCAGCTCCTGCTCAGCTGCGACGACGTCGCCGATCGGCGCCGCTACACCAACGCGCGCAACACGGTGTCGACTCTTCTTGGGCTAGGGGTCATGCCGATCGTCAACGAGAACGACACGGTCGCCATCGAGGAGATCAAGTTCGGTGACAACGATCGGCTGTCGGCACTGGTCACGCAGCTCGTCGAAGCCCAGCTCTTGATTCTGCTCACCGATGTCGACGGCTTCTTCGACGCGGATCCGCGTTGCTCTCCAGACGCGACGCGATACGAGTTCGTAGAGCGGATCACCGACGACCACGTCGGCCAGGCCGGCCCCACTACTAGCGGAGTCGGGCTCGGGGGAATGGTTACGAAGCTCGAGGCCGCGCGCCAGGCGGCACTAGGAGGAGCCTCCACCGTCATCGCCTCGGGCCGGGAGAGCCGCGTACTCGAGAGAGTCCTCGCCGGTGAGTCCATCGGAACGTGGATCGCAGCGGGACGACGCCTCGGCTCGCGCAAGCAGTGGATCGCCTACTCGAGCGAGCCGGCTGGCTTGGTTACCGTCGATGAGGGGGCACGTCGCGCTCTCGCGGACCGCGGTACGAGCTTGCTGCCGTCTGGGGTGACGGCGGTGGAGGGGGACTTCGCACGTGGGTCGAGCGTCCGGGTCGCGGGTCCCGATGGCGCCGAGATCGGCAGGGGACTCGCAAGCTACTCGGCCGACGACTTACGCCGGATCGCCGGTCGTCAGTCGGACGCCATTCGCGAGGTGCTCGGCTACAAGTACTTCGACGAGGTCATTCGCCGCGACGACTTCGTGCTGACAGCCGATCTCGAAGAGTGCTAGCGGGGGCCGCCGCAGTCATGGCCGTTGAGACGTCGAATTCGTTCGGCGCTCGTAGCACGACCCCCGCTAGCACTCCTTCCCACCGGGGGCCGCTCGCAGCTCAGGCCCAGAGCAGGCCCTGAGCTGCATCAAGGACTTGCCTGGCTTCGGCGGCCGAGTCGGTCTTGGCCAGCGAGCTCCAAGAACATCGGCTCGAGAGGTGCGGGGAGCCGGCAGTTGCGCCCAGTGGCACGGTCGACCCAGGCGTGGCGGGTATGCCCCTCGGCCAAAAGCCGCGCGCCCTGGCGCACTTCGTAGCCGAACTGCAGGGCGCGCGAGGCAACCCAGTCGGTGCGTGCCGTCACCTGCAGGGTCTCGCCGTAGCGCGCCCCCTCCCGGTACTTCAAATCGGCACCTGAGACCACCAGAAAGTAGCCGTCTTGCTCGATCCTGGCGTAGCTGTAGCCGGCGTCGCGGCACAGGCGCGTGCGCGCGAGCTCGAACCACACCAGGTAGGCGGAGTGATGCACGACGCCCATCTGGTCGGTCTCGGCGTAGCGCACTTCGACCTCGGTGGTCGATGTCAGGGTCACGATCGGCTCCAGGAGTAGCGAAAGATGGTGTAGAGGATCTTGACGCCGGCCTTCAGCGTTCCGCTCACGGTTCCCGTAATCTTCGAGACCCCCACTCGCCGCCGGTAGCTTACCGGCACCTCGACGGCCTGCAGTCCGTGCCGCAGGGCCTTGACCTGCATCTCCGCTGTCCATCCGAAGTCGGGATCGCGCATCCCGATCCGCTCCAGCGCGCTCCAGCGAATGGCCCGAAAGGGGCCGAGGTCGGTGAACCGGTGGTGGTAGAGAAGCCGGATGAGGAAGGTTGCGAGGAGGTTGCCGGCACGTGCCTGCGGTAGCAGTGCGCCCGGCTCCCGGTCGCCGAGCACGCGCGAGCCGATCACCAGGTCCGCGCCATGCTCGGCGATGGGGGCCAGTAGTCGAGGGATCTCTTCCGGATGATCCGAGTAGTCGGCGTCGACGAACACCACGACGTCGGGCGGGTCGATGCGAACACGATCCAGGGCCGCCAGACAAGCGCTACCGTAGCCCTGACGGCGCGCGGGTACCACGTCTGCGCCGGCCTGCGCGGCCACGATCGCGGTCGCGTCCGTCGAGTTGTTGTCGGCCATCACAATGCGGCGAACTTCGCCTCTCGCGATGTCGCCGATGACGAGAGCGATCGAAGCCTCTTCGTTGAAGGCAGGAATGACGACGTCGACGATCATTCTCGCGTCGTTCATCTTCCGATCCTACCGGCGCGGGGCCGCAGAAACGTAGCTGCCGCGTGCTAAGCTCGCGTCTTCTCAGGGGCGAAATCGAGCCTTTCGAGACCCGCTCGTCACCTAGAGAGTCACCTAATCTAAGTCCGAAGGCCAAGGCCGTGTCTGGAGAGGCGAGCTACAGAGCCCGCTCGGTCAAGGGTATGCGGGACCTCCTGCCGCCCGAGACTGCGGTGTGGAACGCGGTGGAGGCCACCGCACGGGAAGTCTTCGGCCGTTACGGCTTCGAGGAGATCCGCACGCCCGTGGTCGAGGAGACGGAGCTGTTCGTGCGCGGGGTCGGTGGCGCCACCGACATCGTCGGCAAGGAGATGTACACCTTCGCCGACAAGAAGGGCAAGAGCTTGACTCTGCGGCCTGAGAACACGGCGCCGGTGGCTCGCGCCTACGCCCAGCACCAACTGGCCTCGAGGCCGCAGCCGCTTCGCCTTTACTACATCGGTCCCCAGTTTCGCTACGAGCGTCCGCAGAAGGGACGCTACAGGCAGTTCTACCAGATCGGCGCCGAGATCCTGGGTGATGAAGGACCCTGGACCGACGCCGAGGTGGTCGTCATGCTGGTGCGCTTTCTCGAGGCACTTGGCTTCGAGGATCTCGACGTACTGATCAATACGGTCGGCGATCGCGAGTCGCGCGAGCGCTACCGCGAGCGCCTAGTGGGGTTTCTCTCGCCCCTCGCGGACGAGCTCGGCGAGGACAGTCGTCGGCGCCTCGACACGAATCCGCTGCGCATTCTCGATACCAAGTCGCCGCGTGAGATCGAGCTTCTGGCCGACGCGCCTCGGCTGCGCGACAGCCTCAACGACGCCAGTCGGGCGCACTTCGACGAGTTCTGCTCGGCGCTCGGGGCGTGCGACGTTTCGTTCCGGCTCGACGATCGGTTGGTGCGCGGCCTCGACTACTACACCCGGACGGTGTTCGAGATTCAATCTGGGCGCCTCGGTGCCCAGAGCGCGCTGGTCGGTGGCGGCCGCTACGACGGTCTGGTCGAGGAGGTGGGTGGTCCACCGACTCCGGGGATCGGCTTCGCGATCGGCCTGGATCGGCTCGTCGAGTGCCTGCCGGAGAGGTCGGAGCTCACCGTGACGACGCGTCCGTCGTTCGCCGTCGTGCGTCTGGGTGAGGTTTCGATGCTCGACGCGATTGGCCTGAGCGAGGAGCTGCGCCTGGATGGCCTCGAGGTGATCGCAGAGCTGAGCGGGTCGCTGCGATCGGCCCTGCGCCGAGCCGATCGGCGGGGAAGCGCCTACGCGATTCTGTTCGGCGACGACGAGCTGGCGGCTGGAAAGCTGACGGTGAAACGATTCGAGGACGGCTATCAGATCGAGGTTCGGCGCGAGGGCGCGGCTCAGGCGCTGCGCGACGCGCTCGGGCTGGAGAATCCATCATGAAGCGACGAGGCGCGGGAACGATCGGGGTCGACGACGTTGATTCCAGAGTCCGACTGCAGGCATGGGTGAGACGGCGCCGCGACCACGGCGGTGTTGTCTTTCTGGACCTCCGTGACCGTAGCGGCACGGTCCAGGTCGTCGTGAAGTCCGACCAGAGCGACGAAGTGACGATAGCCCTCGATCCGGCGCGGTTGGAGTGGGTCGTTGAGATCGAGGGAGTCGTGCAGCGGCGATCACCCGAGACCGTCAACGCCCGAATCCCGACCGGAAAGGTCGAAGTGTTGGCGGACGTCGGCAAAGTCCTCTCGCGCTGTGAGCCGCTGCCCTTCAATCTCGAAGGGCCGGTCGAGGCCAGCGAAGAAACCCGGCTGCGTTTCCGCTATCTCGACCTGCGCAGGGAGGACTTGTCACGCAACCTCCAGCTGCGGCACGAAGTGGTGATGGAGGCGCTGCGTTATTTCGACGAAGAGGGCTTCCTCCACGTCGAGACACCCATTCTCACGCGCTCGACGCCGGAGGGAGCTCGCGACTATCTGGTTCCGAGCCGGGTCCATCGCGGCAGCTTCTTCGCGCTGCCGCAGTCCCCGCAGCTGTTCAAGCAGATTCTTCAGGTGTCAGGCCTCGAGCGCTATGTCCAGATCTGTAGGTGTTTTCGGGACGAGGACTTACGGGCGGATCGTCAACCCGAGTTCACACAGATCGATGTCGAGATGTCCTTCGTCGACCGAGACGACGTGATGGAGGTTACAGAGGGGCTGGTGAAGCGCCTGTTCCCGCTCGTTGACGTCGAGCCTGAGCCGCCGTTCCGACGGCTCTCGTACCACGAGGTGATGGCGCGCTACGGCGTCGACAAGCCTGACCTGCGTAGCCCGCTGGAGATCGTCGATCTGACGGAGGAGCTCGGAGCGAGCGGCTTCAACGCCTTTCGCGCGACCGCCGCTGACGGTGGCGCGATTTGCGCGCTACGCGTGCCCGGGGCGGCCGGGGCCAGCAGAAGGCAGGTCGATGGGTGGGCGGAGCTCGCCAGGGCCGCTGGCGTGGCGGGGGTCATTGCGCTACGTGCGCGCGAAGGCGAGCTGCAATTTCAGGTCAAGGGCGTTCTGGCCGAGGCCGAGCTGCAGGCCGTGGCCGCGAAGCTCGGCCTCGAGCAGGGCGACCTCGCCCTGTTCGTGGCGGCTCCCACACTACGGGCCAATGCCGCGCTTGGCGGGCTGCGGGTGCCGCTCGCCAAGGAGTTCGACCTCTTTGACGAGAGCGCCGATCACTTTCTCTGGGTGACGGACTTTCCTCTCGTGGACTGGAGCGCCGACGAGGGCCGCTGGAACTCCGTGCACCATCCGTTCACGCACCCGCACCCGGACGATCGGGCACTGCTGGAGTCCTCGCCAGGTGCCGCTCGATCGCTGGCTTACGACCTGGTCCTGAACGGAGTCGAGCTTGCCGGCGGGTCCATCCGTATTCACGACAGCGATCTTCAGCGCCAGGTGTTCGGCCTGCTCGGAATAACACAGGCCGACGCGCAGGAGCGGTTCGGCTTTCTCTTGGAGGCGCTCAGCTACGGTGCGCCGCCACACGGAGGCATCGCGATCGGTCTCGATCGGTTGGTGATGCTGCTGGCGGGGTGCTCGAGCATTCGTGACGTCATCGCCTTCCCCAAGACTGCGTCGGCGGTTTGCCTGATGACCGAGGCGCCGTCGGAGGTCGACAGCGAGAAGTTGAGCGAGCTCGGCATCCGCGTACCGCCGCGCGAGCGCAACTAAGGAGCGGGCATGGGCACGCGACGACGCGTTTCGGTGGCCTACCCGGGCGGCAGCTACGATGTCGTGGTCGGGGTCGGAGCGTTGGTGCAGGCGGCCGCGGAGCTCGACGGGTGGTGCGCTGGCCGCCGGGTGTTCGTGGTGTCTTCGCCGCGGGTGCGCGAGTTGCACGGCGCCCGGCTCGCCGGGCGCTTCGCGGACGCCGAGGAGCGGATCGATCTCGATGTGCCGGAGGGAGAGGCGGCGAAGAGCCTCGAGGTCGTGGGCCAGTTGTGGGAAGCGATGCTCACCGCTGGCGGTAAGCGCGATTCACGCCTCGTGGCTCTCGGAGGTGGCACGGTCGGCGATGCCGGCGGCTTCGTCGCCGCCTGCTTCTTGCGTGGCATCGAGTTCGTCGGCATTCCGACGACGTTGCTAGCGCAGGTAGACGCGTCGGTGGGCGGCAAGACCGCGATCGACCTGCCGGCGGGCAAGAACACGGTGGGGTCTTTTCATCAGCCAGCCTTGGTGATCGCTGACGTAGGGATTCTGGAGACCTTGCCAGATGCCGAGCTGCGCGCCGGCCTGGTGGAGGTCGTGAAGATGGCGTCGACCTTAGATCTCGCCGCATTTGAGGCGCTCGAGGAAAGTTTTGATCGCGTGCTGGCTCGCGACGAAGAGGCGCTAGCGAGAATCATCGCCGACGCCGTCGAGCTCAAGAGGCGAGTGGTCGAGCAAGATCCCCGCGAGGGCGACCGGCGCCGGCTGTTGAACTTCGGGCATACCCTGGGGCACGCGCTCGAAGCGGTGATTGGCTACGGAAGGATTCGACACGGTGAGGCGGTAGCCCACGGCATGCGTTACGCCCTAGGGCTGGCATCAGCGCGGGCTCTATCCAAGCAGGACGCAGGTCGGGTCTTTATGCTGTTGCAGCGCCTCGAGCTGCCAGAACTGCCACGGCTCGAGGTGGGCGATGTGATCGCCGCAATGCGGCGCGACAAGAAGGCACGCGAATCAGGCATGTCGTGGGTGCTGCCCACCAGTCTGGGGGACTCGGCAGTCTTCGACGACGTCGGCTGGGACGTGGTGGAGGCGACTCTCCGCGACTTCCTGTCCCCTCGGAGCGCGAGTCCGCCCGCATAGCTTCTAAAGGTATCGCTCTAGGTCTATAATCGGAGTCTCTGGTTCCTCGGAGAACGCTTGATGTGGAAGCTTCTGGGTCGACTCCGCAAACTTCGGCTGCGGAACCTCGTCCTCTTTTTTCTCCTGACGTACGGCACCTTGCCGTTGCTGGTGGCGGCGCTGGCAAGCGCGAGGGAGAACCTGAAGGTCGTCGAGACTCAGGAGCAGATCAATTTGACCCATCGGGTCGAGGCGCTGTCCGGAACCTTGGCCATCGAGATCGAGTCGGCTCGCGACGGCCTGCAGCAGATGGCTTTGACGCTGGCATCCGTGCCTACGCCAGGGGTCTCGCGTTCAGTGCGGGAACAGTGGGTCGAGAACCAACTGCGGACTTTTGCAGACGCGAACCAGGAGCTGCTCTACACCCGGGTGCTGTTCATCAGGGAGGAGAAGGAGTTCAGTTCCGGCGAGTTTCCGGCCGGCGTCGAGGGGGTGATGTTGGAGAGTCTTCGCCGGGTGCTGCGCGGAGCGGACGGGGACGTTCACTTCGTCGCGCTCGATGAAGGCCGGCAGCCCGCGGCGGTCGTGAGCGCGATCGGACATCGCCGTGATCGCCTGGATCCGGCGATCGCGGTGACGACTCTGGCTCCCTTGACCTTCCATCCCGAAGGCCAGACGACCAGCTTTCTGATGGACTCGGCGGGGGAGATCCTATGGACCGAGAACCCGCACGGCGACGCCGAGAAGGCGCTCAAGGCGTCTGGTCTCGCCTCGGATCTTGCCACCCACCCCACAGTCTTTGTGTCGGAGTATTGGCTGACGACCACCGACCAGCCGCAGCGGATGATCGCGCAGGTCAGCCCCATTGGGAATCTGGGCTGGGGCCTCGTCGTTCAACAGCCCAAGGCCGCGGCCTTCGGAGCTGCGCGTCAGGTCGTGAACTCGACCCTGGTTTCCGCACTGCTGCTCATCGTTCTCGCGCTGGTGTTCACCGTGGGAGCGAGCCAACCCGTCAGCCGCCCGATCCAGCGCTTGGCCGAGACCAGCGTGGAGATCGCCACTGGAAACTTCGGCGGCCGGTTGTTCGACGGTGGCTTCGGCTGCGAAATGGTCGACCTCGCCAACAACTTCAACACCATGAGCCGCCACGTCGGCGAGTCGGTGGACCGCTTGCGCCGCGCAGCAGCCGAGAACCACGAGCTCTTTCTCGGCTCCATCCGGGCGCTGCTTGCCGTAATCGAGGCCAAGGAGCCGTATACCCGAGGCCATTCCGAGCGTGTCGCTGCGTTCAGTCAGTCGATCGCGCGCCACCTCGGCTGCGAGGCCGAGTTTCAGGAGCAGATCTGGGCCGCCGGGCTCCTGCACGACGTCGGTAAGCTCGGGATAGACGACCACATCCTCAAGAAGGGCAACGCCCTCACCGAGGCGGAGTTCGAAGAGATCAAGCGCCATCCGATCGTCGGTGAAGAGATCATGGCGCCGATCGAGCAGCTCAGCTATAGCCTACCTGCGATCCGCTGGCACCACGAGAAGTGGAACGGCCGCGGCTATCCCGACGGGCTGAGGAGGGAGGCGATCCCACTGATGGCCAGGATCGTCAGTGTCGCCGACTCGTTCGACGCGATGACCACCCAACGTGTCTACCAGGACGCCATGTCGGCCCAAGAGGCGGTCGGCTGGATACGCACACAGAACGACGTGAGCTTCGATGCTGCCGTGGTCGAGGCGTTGCTGTCGACCTACCAGAAGGAAGAGGTCCGCGCCGCCGACCCGGGTGGCCGGACGTCCATCTAATTTCCGCCGTCGCATCCGCCGTCGGCGACTCCGTATACACCTAGCGTCCCGCGCGGCATCGCGCTTGGGTCAGGCCAGGGACCGCTATGAGAGCAGGGCCCTGGCGAAGTCTCTGGGGAGGAAGGGCACCAGATCGTCTGCGCCTTCCCCGACACCTAGGTGGGTTACGGGGAGGCGGAGGTCGCGCGCCAGGGCGACGACGATGCCACCCTTCGCGGTGCCGTCGAGCTTGGTGAGGACGATGCCGTCCAGTGCCACCGCGGCGTTGAACTCCCGGGCCTGCTGCAGGGCGTTGTGCCCCCCGGTTGCGTCGAGTACGAGAACGGTTGTCCGCTGCCGCTCGCGGCCCTCGCGCTCGGTGACGCGGCCGATCTTGGCCAACTCTTCCATCAGGTTCTTCTTGGTGTGGAGACGGCCGGCAGTGTCGACGATCAGATCGTCCGCTTTGCGTGCGCGAGCGGCGTGAAGCGCGTCATAGACCACGGCGGCAGGGTCGCCGCCGGCCTGCTGTCGAATTACGTCGACTCCGAGTCGCTCCCCCCAGACCTCGAGCTGCTCGATCGCCGCGGCCCGGTATGTGTCGGCAGCGGCGAGGATCGGCGTACGGCCACGATTCTGGGAGAGCCTAGCCAGCTTCGCGATGCTGGTGGTCTTGCCGACACCGTTGACTCCGACGACCAGGCACACGGTCGGCCCCTGGACGGAGGCGGGCGGTGGTGGTGCGTCGAGCAGCAGGACCGAGATCTCGTCGTGCAGCAGCTCACGGAGTCGCGCGGCGTCTCCCAGTTCGCCGGGGCGCAGTCCGTCACGGATTCGCTCGACCAGCTCGAGGCTGGTCTTGACTCCGAGATCCGAGGCGATGAGAGCCTCCTCGAGCTCTTCGAGAGTTTCGGGGTCGGCGACCCCGCGGCCCTCGACCGCCGCCCCGATACGCTCGGCGAGCTGCCCCCGGGTGCGCTCGAGGCCAGCCCGTAGACGACCCCAGAGACCGCTGCTCGTGGCGTCACTCAAAAGCTGAAAGACAGGCGAAAGTCGACTGAATCGATGTCCTGTCCGGCCACCACACCTTCGGGGAGCAGGGTAGCGCGGCTGCCGAACTCGTCCTTCGAGAACTCGATCTGCAGCGCCGCGGCGGGGTTGATCGCGTACACGAGCCCGTAGCGGGTGGTCTCCCGGTCGGTTACATCGGCCTCGCCGAGATCGAAATAGAGATTGACGCGTTGGCTGAGGTGGAAGGTGGCTTCGGCGATGGTGTAGGTCTCGCTCTCGGTCAGGCCGAAGAAGGCCTGGTCCATGTCGATGTACTCGACCGAGATGTCGATCTTCGAGTTGGACCAACCGACACCGATGTCGACGATGTCGCGGGCCTCGTTGACGGCACCGCCGATGTAGCGGTCCTCCCAGCCGGCGTAGCCGTACAGGCCGCCGGTTCCGGCCTGGCCAAAGCGTAGGTCGAAAAAGAAGTTGTCCGACAGGCTGGAGCCGTCGATCGGACCGAGGCCAGTAGCCAGCTGGTAGTCGACGGTGGACGAGCTGGTGTCAAAGGCGCCCGCCTTGATCGAGAAGGTGGTGCCGGGTCCGTACTGGTAGACGATGGCGGGGGCCGCCTGCTGCGAGACCGCGAAGCCTCCGCCGCCGCCGTACTCGAGGCCGGCCTGAATGCTGCGATCGCCGGCGAATCCCGCCGGCTTAAGGCCGAAGAGGATCGGCTGGAGCCCGGCGATCAGGTTGCCGCTTGCCCCACCCTTCCAGGTGATGAAGGCATCCGTCACGAAAGCGTCGCTGCTAGGGGAGCGCTCCTCGAGAACGTTGGTGGCTCCCAGGTTCACGAACGCCTCGAGATTCTCGTAGATCGCGGTCAGCCCGACGCTGATCTGGCTGACATCGAAGCTGTCGCCGCCCTTCTCCGCAGGGTAGCGATCGCCGTCGCCATATTCGGCCCGGATGTAGCCGCTGATGTTGAGATCCGGGGTGGTCTGCGCCTGACTGGTTGCGGCTAGGCCGAGGATCGCGCCGAGCGCCGCGAGCTTCCATCCGCGGGGCAGGTGTCCGCGAGCAGGATGCATGAGATCTCCTTGTCTTTCGCGCCGCAGTTGCGCAGGCGGGTTTTCGTTGAAGTGAGCGACTAGAGCCGCGATGGCAGCGTCATGACGCGATTGTTGGTCTCGGTCGAGACGGTGTCAAGGGTCGCGGAGCCCGATCTGGTTCACTGACCGCTGAGATAGGGTCGCGCTGTGCGTGATGTCGAGATCGGGCACCTGAGACTCGCCCTGCGCCTGGCGGCTCGCGGTCGCTACACCGCCTATCCGAACCCCATGGTCGGAGCGGTGGTGACCGACCGCGGGGGGAGACGGATCGGGCGGGGGTATCACCACGCGCCCGGACAGGCGCACGCGGAAGTAGCGGCGTTTGCCGAGTCGGGTCGTGCGAGGGGCGGGACCCTGTACGTGACGCTCGAGCCGTGCTCGCACCACGGGCGGACCCCGCCGTGCATCGATGCCGTAGTGGCCTCCGGAGTGGGTCGAGTGGTCGCGTGTCACGCGGATCCGGACTTCCGGGTCAGGGGACGGGGTCTGCGGGCGCTTCGCGACGCCGGGATCGAAGTCGCCGTCGGACCCCTCGCGCGCGAGGCGGTGCGGCTTAACCTCAGGTACCTGGTCGAGAAGGTCGAGGCACGACCGATGGTGACCCTGAAGTGGGCGCAGAGCCTCGACGGCAAGATTGCCACCGCGAGCGGGGAGAGCCAATGGATCTCCTCGCCGAAGGGCCGCCAGTGGGCCTTGGCGCTGCGAGAGGAGCACGACGCGATTCTGGTCGGCAGCGGCACCGCGCTGGCTGATGACCCCTCCCTTGATCGGCGCCTTGGGCTGGCGCCAGGCCCCAACGTGCGTGTGGTCCTCGATAGGCGCCTGCGGGTCACCTCGCGAGCGCGGCTGTTGACCGTCGACGGTCCGGTGATCATCTACACGGAGAGTGGTAACGAGCGCCGAATCGCCGGCCTGCGGAGTCGCGGCGTCAGGGTAGCGCGACGGAAGGTGTGGACCCTGCGGTCGGTCCTTCGAGACCTCCACCGGTTGGGTGTCGGAAGCGTCCTGGTCGAGGGCGGTGCCCAGGTGTTGGGCGGCTTCGTCGCGGCAGGCGAGTTCGATCGGGTAGAGGTGTGCACCGCGCCGAAGCTCATCGGCGGTGGCGGGGCGCCCGGGCCGATCGCTGGCTCAGGCGTCGCGAAACTTGCCGATGCGCCGCGGATCGAAGCCATGAGAACCGGGCGGCGGGGCCCTGATCGGGTGATGTCCGGCGTGCGCGAGGGCCTGCTCGATCATCTACTCGTCGAGCTAGGGGGCGCATGACCGCGGACGGTTCGCCCCGCCCGCGCTTCATGCGGCTGCGTCCCGAGCCGGCGCGGCTGTGGATGCGCCGCGCGGCGCGGTCCTGGCCGGGTCCGCCCGGGCCCTGGACCGACCTAGCCGGCCTGGGGTTGGGCCACGCGAGTGCGGCAGGCCTGCCGGATCCGGGCGAGGTGGCCCCTGGCGGGGGCCTGCTATACGTCCCACCGGTGCGCCACGAGCTCGAGGGCTCCAGGCGAGAGTGGATCGCCCGGATGGGGCAGGCCGGGGTGCAGACCCTGGTCCAGCTCGACGCGGTCGACGAGGCCCCGCAAGCCGGGCCGACGAAGGTGGTTCGGGACCTGCTGCGGCCACTGCTGGAGCGCGACTATGAGGTGCTGGACCGCGTTCCGAGAGGAGCCCTCGCTCTCTGGCCCCTGATCGCAGGCTTGACAGACGGGGAGGAGCTGCGCGGCAAAGGGTGTGCCGCACTGGCAAGGGCCGGCATCGAGATCCTCGCACCGGTCGTTCTCAGCGTGGATCCGAAACAGCTGCGAGCCCTCGTCGAGACGGCCCCGAAGACCTTCGGTAAAGCCTTCGATCGTGCGTTTCATTCCACAGCACCGGATCACCGAGTGTTGGCTCGAGAGGCGGCGACTCACGGCTTGCGGTCGTGTTGGCGGCGGCCCGTCTCAAGTCGGGCGCGGCGGGCTCTCAACGACCACCTGGCTGAGATTCTGATCCAGGCAGCGGAGCTCTGGCTACGGCTGGAGCGGCCAGAGGGAACCGGCCAGGAGCTCTACCGAGCTGCGCGTTGGGCCGCCGAGACCGGTGTCGATATCCGGGCATTGGTCTCCGAGGGTAACGAGGAGATCGTTCCCTGGCTGCGCGAGCCGTCGCTGGATCTGGTCAGGGAATGGGCAGCCGAGGGCCGCTCGCCGACTCTGGAGACCTGGTTTGAAGAGTACGTTGGGCCGAGTGCATAGGAGACGACACGACATGGCGACCATCGACCTCAGATCGGACACGCTGACGAAGCCTACGGCGAGGATGCGCCAAGCGATGGCAGATGCCGAGGTGGGCGACGACGTGTTCGGCGAAGACCCCACGGTGCGGCTGTTGGAGGAGGAGGCCGCCCACACTCTCGGAAAAGAGGCCGCGGTGTTCGTACCGTCCGGGACTATGGGGAACCAGGTCGCGATCCACCTCCACACCCGGCCAGGTGAGACCGTGCTGTGTGAGACCAACAGCCACGTCGTGCACTATGAAATGGGCGCCCTGGCGGCACTGTCGGGGGTGCAGCCGCAGCTGATTCCCGGCGAGGACGGTCTACTCGATCCCGATATGGCGAGAGCCGCGATGGTGCGCGACGTGGCGTACCAGTCCCGCACCGGAGTACTGGTGGTCGAGAACACGCACAACCTGGCAGGTGGAGCGGTCTACGACCTCCCACGACTGGGGTCCCTGGCGGACGCGGCGCGCGGCGCCGGCATTCCGGTCCACATGGACGGGGCACGGGTGTTTAATGCGGCGGTGGCGTCCGGCGCCGAAGTCCAGAGCGTGGTAGCGGGGTTCGATTCGGTGACCTTCTGCCTCTCGAAGGGGCTTGGTGCGCCGATCGGGTCGCTGCTGTGCGGCTCCGCGAGCTTCATTAGCGAGGCTAGGCGGGTACGCAAGATGCTCGGCGGCGGGATGCGGCAGGTGGGCGTGATCGCTGCCGCTGGCCGAATCGCTCTGAGCGAGGGGCCCGGGAGGCTGGCCGAGGATCATGCCCACGCGGCACTTCTCGCCGACGCGTTGGAAGCGCTGCCAGGGGTCACAGTGGTGGGTCCTCGGCCACGGACCAACATCCTCGTCTGTCGGCTGGACGAGCGCGAGCCGTCGGAGCTCGTGGCAGCGCTCGCGGCAGAGGGCGTACTGGCGATTCCCCTGGTCGACGGGCGGGTGCGCTTCGTCACCCACCGCGATGTCGATGGTGCACAGATCGAGACCGCGATCGACAAGATCCGCGTGGTCTTCGGGCGGTCCTAACCGCAGCGCGCGACCATGTCGATCTCCACGGCCGCGCCGAGCGGCAAGGCGGCCACCTGAACCGTGGATCGAGCCGGTCGGTGCTCACCCATGGCCTCTCCGTAAAGGCGGTTTACCTCGGCGAAGTCGGCGAGATTGATGAGGTAGATCGTGGTCTTGACCACCTGGGCGAAGCTCGAGCCGCCAGCGGAAAGGACCGCCGCGAGGTTGTCGAGGACTCTGGTGGCCTGGGCTTCGAAGCCGCCGTCGACGAGCGCTCCAGTTTTGGGATCGATGCCGACCTGGCCCGACGTGTATAGCCATCCCTCAAGCCGCACGGCCTGCGAGTAGGGGCCGAGTGCTCCGGGTGCCTGATCAGTCGCGATTTTGCGCATCTTCGCGATCTCGGACGTCAGCCGTCTCCGTTGTCGGTGCTCTCGAGCGCAGGGAAGTGGCCGATGTAGGGGAGCTCGCGCCAGCGCTCGTCGTAGTCGAGTCCGTAGCCGACGACGAACCGATCGTCGATCTCGAACCCGCGGTAGTCGACATTGAGCTGGAGCTCACGCCCGGCTGTCTTGTCGAGCAGCGCGCAGAGCTTGACGCTCTTGGCTCCGCGGAAGCGGAAGAGATCGAGGATGGTCCGGAGGGTGTATCCGGTGTCGACGATGTCCTCGATCAGCAATACATCACGATCGCGCACGAAGACGTCGATGTCCTTGCGGATCCGGACCTCCCCCGGCGTCGACCCGCTGCGGTAGCTGGCGGTCTGGAAGAAATCCACGGCAACCGGAACCTGGAGGAGCTTGAGGAGGTCGCTCATGAAGAACACCGCGCCCTTCAGCACGCCGATACAGACCAGCAGCTCGGAGTCCCGATAGTCGGCGTTGATCTCGGCGGCGAGCTCGTGGATTCGCTGTTGGATCCGCTCTTCGGGAATCAGTGGCTGCGGGTGTCCAGTGATCTCGATCTCGCTCACGTTCGTGCCTCGGCTGGAATCAAGTCGGGACTTTGTAGCAGATCCGACAGTAGACCGGCGATCCGATCTTTTGCGCGAGCCCCCTGCTCGACCACCTCCTGGTGGTCGGGGGCGACGTCGTCGAGTCCGGCCGCCAGATTGGTCACCAGCGATAGCGCGAAGCAGCGCATGCCGAGATGGCGGGCCGCGATCACTTCTGGCACCGTGGACATGCCCACCAGCTGCGCCCCCGCCCGACGCACCATCTCGATCTCGGCCGGCGTCTCGTAGCTGGGACCCAGAAGCCACGCATACGTACCCTCTCCGAGATCGAGGTCCCGTGACTTGGCACAACTTCGGGCCAGTCCTCGTAAGCGAGCGTCGTATGCGTCGTTGAGGCTTGGGAAGCGCGGGCCCCAGGAGGGCGGGAGCTCGCCGAGCAGCGGATTGAGGCCGCTCAGGTTGATGTGGTCGGCCAGAGCCACCAGTTTGCCGGGACGGAGCTGGGGATCCACCGAGCCGGCCGCATTCGTGAGGACCGCTGTCGAGGCCCCCAGCAACCCAGCCAGGCGGACCGGGAACACGACCTGGTGCGGATCGAATCCCTGGTAGCAGTGCAACCGACCCCTGAAGTAGGCGACGACGCGTCCAGCGACGGGCTCGTAGAGCTCGACCCGAAGGTCGTGACCCTCGACGGCGTGCACGTCGAACGGCACGATCTCGGCGAGATCGAGCGCTTCCCGCACCGACGCTCCGAGCTCGACTGCGAGTGCCGAGCCGGTGACGACAAACACGTCGGGCCGCGGCCATTGCCGAGCTTCCCAGGCTTCGGCGGCTGACTCGAGCTCGGCTGAGAGTGGGTTCACGGTGCCTATTGTAGTGGGCGACTCACGCCCCAGTCTGGGGCGCGGTCGCCCCAGGCTGGGGCGTGGGACTACCGTCTTGTGCTGGACGGATGAGGTATCGTCGCGACGTTTGAGCCGGATCTGGGACCTCCCCGTGCCACTCGTGGTGGCCCTGCGCTACGCACACTCGACTCGGCGCGAAGCCAGCGTCAGGTTCCTGTCAAGGGTGACCATGTGGGGTGTGTCGATTGGCGTCGCGGCGCTCGTGCTCGCGGTGTCTGCGCTCTCGGGTTTCCAGGCGACTCTGCTGGACGAGGTGCTCTCACGCGGTCCGCTTCTCCAGGTCTCTTTGGGCGAGGAGCACAACGCCGACGCCTGGCTCGCCGAGATCTCGAATCTCGACGGCGTCTCCTCGACGCAGGTGGTGCACTCCGCCAGCGGCTGGCTGATGAAGGACGGCCGTGTGGTCGCGAGCGACTTCGTGGCCTTCGAACGTGCGGTGCCGTCGTGGTTCCCCGGTGCGGGAGGCGGCGAACCGACCGGCGTCTACGTATCCGAGGTTCTTCGCCTACGGATGGGCCTGGGCCGCGGCGAGCCCATCCGCGTGGTCTCTCCGCGGCCCACCCTGACGCCCTTTGCACGCCAGATGCCGCGCGCACGTCGGTTCGATATCGCCGGAACCTTCGACGCCGGGAGGTCCCAGGAGCACGACTCCCGAGTCGCGATTCCGCTCGCGGCAGCGAGGTCTCTGTTCTGGCTTGGCCGGCCCCAGATCGATGTTGAGGTCGCGGTCGAGCGGGTGGACGAGGTCGCGGAGGCTCTAGCGACGATGTTGCCCGAAAGTGTCGAGATCTCGACATACCGCGATCTGAACCGGGCGCTCTTTTTCGCGCTTCGGCTCGAGAAGGTGCTGATGTTCGCCGGGGTCTTTCTGATCGTCGCCGTCGCGGCTCAGACCCTGGTGTCGTCGCTCGCGCTGCTGGTTGCCTCGAAGCAGCGTGAGATCGGCGTTTTGGGCACTATCGGTCTGCGACCCGCGGACCTGGCCAACGCAGTCGTCGGGGTGGGCCTCGTGCTCACCGGGCTGGGCGCGTTGATTGGCGGAACCTGCGGCGCGCTGGCCGCGTTCCTGCTCGATCGCTTCGAGGTCGTGCGCCTACCGGCCGACGTATACATCGTCGATGCCGTTCCCTTCCTGCTGCGGCCGTTCGAGGACCTGTCTGTGATCTTCGTCTCCACCCTCGCCCTCGCCTGGGTCGCTGCACGCGCAACGGGGCGCAGAGTCGCGGCGCTGCGACCGGCCGAGGCGATTCGCAGGTGAGTCTCGCGATTCGCGCTGCGGGCGTTGGCAAGTCGTTTCGCGATGCTTCGCGCGTCGTCGACGTGCTCCGCGACGTCGCCTTCGAAGCCGAAGCGGGTGAGTTCGCCGCGATCGTTGGCCCGTCCGGCTCGGGCAAGACTACGCTGCTGAACATACTAGGCGGTCTCGACGTAGCGGACGCGGGAACCGTCGACATCGGGGGCACGGATCTGACGCGACTGTCCGGAGAGGAGCTTGCCCGATTCCGCAACCGTCAGATCGGCTTCGTCTTTCAGTTCCACCAGCTGTTGCCGGACTTCACTGCGGTGGAGAACGTGATGCTGCCGACCAGGATCGCAGGCTGGAGTGCCAGACAGGCGGCCGATCGTGCGCGTGAACTATTGGTTGAGGTGGGTCTCGAGGACCGGCTCGAACACTACCCATCGCAGTTGTCGGGCGGCGAACAGCAGCGTGTGGCGATGTGTCGTGCCCTCGCCCTTGACCCGCCGGTGCTGCTCGCAGACGAGCCCACCGGCAACCTCGATCCGGCCACCGGCAGGCGCGTTTTCGACCTGCTGATGGAGCTACACGACCACCACCGAATGACCGCGGTGCTGGTGACGCACAACCCGAGCGTGGCGGATCGCTGTGCTAAGATCTGGCGCCTCGAAGAGGGCATCCTGAGGTCGTGAACGGCCATTTCATGGCCCTTTCACCGGTATTGCTGGAGTCCGGAACGGATGTTCGAGAAGTACAACGAAAAGGCGCGGCGCGCCCTGTTCTTCGCCCGCTACGAGGCGTCGAAGCTCGGCAGCCGGGTGATCGAGACCGAGCACATCCTGCTCGGCATTCTTCGTGAAGGCGAGGACTCGATCAGCGAGCTGTTCCGCCGGCTGCACGTCAAGCCCGACGAGATCCGCCGCGAGATCGAGGGCGAGCGAGTCTTCGTCGAGCGCATCTCTTCCACCGCGGAGCTGCCGCTTTCGGAGGAGTCAAAGAAGGTTCTGGCCAACGCGGCGCACGAGGCTGAGAACATGCTGCACTCAGCGGTCGGGTCCGAGCACCTGCTTTTGGGCATCCTCCGGGTCGACGGCTCCCTGGCCATGCGCATCCTCCATCAGTACGGCTTCGACGTCGAGGGTGTGCGTGAAGAGGTCCT
>JAYZDP010000116.1:0-5404 GCA_036337765.1 Acidobacteriota bacterium | reverse complement strand
AGCGAGCACGGCGGGCCTACGAAAATCTTTGGAGCGAGGGCGCGTACATGGAGCGCTACCTCCAACTCATCGAGGCGCTAGCGACAAAGAAAAGCGATACCCGAACTCTCGGCCGGCTCGCAACCCACCGAGCAGCGCGCTAGGCATCTCCTAGAGCCAGGCTCCAACGAATGGATCAAGTCCGTAGGCACGTCTTGGGCCTGCGCGGCAAGCGCCCCCCGGAGGGACAACAACACTAGTGCACCCGTGGTACCGACCACGGGTTGCACTAGACGTCGAGGCCGGCGGGGGGCAGCTCTTCGGGCGCCGGCGGTGCCGGGGTCTCTTCGGCGTGGTGCTTCACATCACCGCGCTGGCGCTCGGCATAGTCCTGAAGCTGGCGACGAGCCGCATCGAAGGCGTTGCGAATCGCCGCCGGCAGATCGCCGCCTTTCTGGTGCGTCACTGCGATCTCGCACCCCGGCACTCGCAAGTCGATGTGCACGTCGAAGGTGCCGCCGTGCCCGTGGTGATCGCTCGGACCGTCGAGACTGACGTGGCAGCGCACGATTCTCGGATAGTAGTGCTCGAGGTGCTCGGTACGTTCGCGGATCAGGGCTTCAAGATTGTCGGTGAGTCGTAGGTGTCTTGCGTTGATCTCAAGAGCAACCTGCATCAACACACCTCAGCGCGGCTCTGGCGACCTGTCGTGGCACCCCACCTCAGCGGGCAGTACGCACGACGGTCTGCTCGTCGATCGCCGGATGGCTAAGCTCGTGGAGCTCCGAGTGATGCTCACACACCTTGCGCAGCGCGGCCGAAATGTCATCGACGTCGGCGGCGTCTCCCAAGAACAGCTCGTGCGGCAACCAGATCGCCTCCTCGTACGCCGCACGCTCCGCCCGCGGGCAGGCAATCTGAGGGCGTGCCGCGAAAGCGGGGTAGCGCGCGGCGTCGGGCGCCAACAGTTCCGAGGTGGTCAGCGACTCGTAGAAGTTGCCGTCACAGGGAACACCCTCCGCAGCGAGCGCCGCCACGAAGGCCGCGCGCGGCAGGCCGTCGAGCGCCAGGGGCCGATAGCGCAAAACGAACTGGTATACCGCCCGGCGGGTAACCCGTGTGTCGGTCGTGACAGGCTCGATCGCGGCCAGCCCGTCCAGCGCCGTGATCAGCCGATCGACGTTGGTGTTCCGACGCCGATGCTGCTCCTCCAGCCGCTCGAGCTGCACTTCCAGAACCGCTGCCTGCAGGTCGCTCAGGCGATAGTTGTGACCGACCACCACATGATCCCGCTCACGCCCCGGTCGTTGCCTGCCGCAGTTCACCAGCGCGAACAGCCGATCGAGGACCCGGTCGTCGCTGGTGACGACCGCTCCGCCCTCACCGGCTGTCATGAGCTTCGAAGTCTGAAAGCTGAAGGCTCCGGCATCGCCGATCGAGCCGGCGCCGCGACCCCGCCACTGAGCGCCGTGCGCGTGCGCGCAATCCTCAAGCACTCGCAGGCCCTCGCGCCCGGCGATTTCCGTCAATCGGTCCATGTCCGCGAAGCCCATCGCCAGCTGCACCGGAACGATCGCCGCGGTGCGCTCGGTGAGCACCTCCTCCACCGAGTCGGGATCGAGACAGTAGGTCTCGGCGTCGACGTCGGCGAACACCGGGACACACCCAGAGAACAGTACAGCCGCCGCGGTCGCTTCGAAGGTGTACGCAGGCACGACCACCTCGGAGCGCGCCTCGACCCCGATCGCCTGCAGGCCGACCTCTAGGGCGACGGTACCGTTGGCCACGCACAACCCGTGGCGGGCGTCGTGAAATCGGGCGAACGCGGCACCGAAGCGCTCCGCCGCGCGGTTCGGCATCGGGAAGCCGCCCCACTCCCCGCCCTGCAGCACGGCTACAAGCGCATCGCGCTCAGCCACGTCGTGCTCGGGCCAGCGCGGCCACGGCGCGGCGCGCACCGGCGCGCCGCCACAGAGCGCGAGCGCCGGCTCGGTCAGCCCGTCTCCTCGCGTACCAGCTCGACGGCGCGACCTAGCGTGTCGAGCCTCTCCGTGGGCGTGGCACCCATCGGGTCGAGGCGCAGCATGTCGACGCCCGCGTCGCGGTACATCCGGATGCGCTCGCGGACACGCTTCTCCGGGCCGATCAGAGAGTTCTCGAGCACCATCTGGTCGGGCACTCGAGCCGCCGCCTCCTCGCGCTTACCCTCGATCCACAGCCTCTGAACCTCGATCGCCGCATCCTCATAACCGCCACGCCGATACGCCTCGTTGTAGAAGTTTGTCTTCGGCGAGCCCATCGCCCCGAGAGTGAAGGCGAGTGACGGCTTGCGAGACGCCACCATGCGCTCGACGTCGTCGCCAAAGCCCACCGGTCCGCCGACCGCAATGTCGATATCGTCGAGGGTGCGCCCGGCACGCTCGGCCCCTCGCCGGATGTAGTCGAGGTGGGCATCGGCATGCTCGGGCGTGAACGAGGTGCCGAGCCAACCGTTGGCGAGCTCACCGGTCAGCTCGAGCGCCTTGGGGCCGAGCGTGGCAAGGTAGATCGGCATGTCGGGATTGGGCCGCTGCGCGAGTCGGATCGCCTTGCCCTCGCCGCCGGGTAGCGGTAGCTCGTGGTGCTCGCCGATGTAGGAGATGCGCGCGCCCGAGGCGGCGATACGAATGATCTCTATCGTCTCACGCATGCGCGCCAGCGGCTTCGCGAAAGGTCGACCGTGTAGTCCTTCGACTACCTGCGGTCCGCTCGCGCCGAGACCCAGGAGAAACCTCCCGTCGGAGACGGTCGCCATAGTCATGGCGGTCATCGCGGTCATCACCGGCACGCGCGCACTGATCTGCATGATGCCCGTGCCAACCAGCAGCTTCTCGGTCCGTGCAGCGAGGTACGCTAGTGGCGCGATCGCGTCCTGCCCCCAGGCCTCGGCAGACCACGCGGCGTCGACGCCGAGCTTCTCCGCCTCGACGGCGAAGCCCATGACACCCACGAAGTCCTCACGTCCCGAAGCCGCGCCACCGATGCCGATCGCCGTTCTCATAGAGTGCCCCTTCCAGTGGTTGCTGCGCTCGCCGATCCTCCCACGTCGCGATCAAGCTCGACCAGCCCGGCGATCAGGCTGCGCTTGACGATGCTCGAGGCTCGCTCGCCGGAGATCGCGTCCGCCGCGCGTAGATCCCAACGACCCCGACGCCTGAAGGTCAGCACCCAGTACGGATAGACCAGCGGGCGCGCTTCGACCGGACCGACCAGGTCCCACCTCCTGCCGCGCTGCACGAGAGAGACCCGGCGCGAAATGAAGTCGGTGCCCTCGCGCACACAGCGCTGCATGGGGAGGGCTGCAGGTAGCGCGGTGAGCTGTGTTGGGTGTCCGGCCTCCTGGCTCGCGAGTGACGTCTTGATCGCCGCGTCCACGACGCCTTCGGCCCAAACCGCGCCGCCACCGAGGCCGTCGACGAGGCAGCGCAGTAGCCGCTCGTCGCCGGCGCTCGCGCCGGAGCCGGTGCGTATCCGGGCGGCCACCAGAGCACAGGGCAGCCCCAGCAACTCTTGGTGACAGACGTCCCGCTCGGTGATCGCACGGCTCCGGCCGAAGCGGCCCTGGACCAGGATGCGGCGCGCCTCGCCCGCCGACAGTCGCGGCTGCGGTGCAAGAGGGCCGGCCTCAGGAGGAGCCAGCGCCACGCCTCCCCCACACCAACAGGACGACCCCGACAGCGCCCAGGATCGTGGCGGCCGCGAGGTTGATGGCGCGATCGATGGCCAGTTGGGCGAACCCGGTGCCGAGCCCGACCGGGATGGCCAGAGCGATGAAGAACGCACCCAGCACGCTGGCCACCAGGCGGTCGCGGACGCGCATCTCGCTGGGAGATGTCTCAGAACCAGGCATAGATGAGGACATAGGGCAGGGTCGCTGCCAGGGCCCACCAGCGCAGATCGCGGCGGCGGCGCTCGTCAGGACAGCCGAGATAGATGTACCAGCGCGGCAGAAGGAAGGTCGCGAGCGCCGCCGTGAGTAGAAAACCCACCACAAGCCACCGCCCGGCCTCGATCGGGATCGCGCCAAGCAGCCTGTCGGGGGCCCCGAGCAGCGCTTCCAGGATCGCCCTCATGCGCTTCCCCTACGCGCCAGGGCGGCCTGCACGTCGTCGTCGCGCAGCATCTCGCCCAAAACCAGGCCACGCAACTTATCCGGATCTTCAGGTGGTGTGAGAAGGCTCACCACCGCGGTGACCACCAGCGTGAAGACGAAGGACCACCAGGCGATGAAGAGGTACGGCTCTTCGGAGGCGAAGATCCCCGCCATCGACTCGAGATTGAGAACGACGCACAACGCCACGCCACTGACCAGGCCGACCAATCCGCCGGTACCCGTGGCGCGTCGCCACAGAACACCGAGCAGCAGAACCGCCAGCGACGGTCCCTGGATGAGCGAGAAGATGCTCTGGATGGCGTTGTAGATGTTGCCGAATCGCTCTTCGATGCCAGGCGCGATGAGCGCCGCCGAGACCAGCAGGATCGCGCTCAAAGCACGTCCAACCCTCAGACGCTCGGTTGGCGTCATCTCCGTTCCTGTCATGGCTCGTCGCAGCTTCGCCAGGATGTCCTGCGTCCACAGCGTCGACGCCGAGTTCAGATTCGAGTCGACGCTGGACATCAATGCCGCAATGAAGGCGGCGAACATCAGACCTCGCAGGCCAGGTGGCAGCAGCACACGGATCAACTGCGGCATCGCGTCGTCGGCGGTCTCGAGCCCGGGAATGATGAGGATGGCGCACAGGCCCGGCACCGCGACGAGGATCGGGATGAAGAGCTTGAGAAAGCCGGCCAGCAGGACACCGGCCTTCGCGTCCCACTCGGACCGGGCTCCCAACGCGCGCTGCACCACCGCCTGATTGCCAGAGAAGTAGGCGGTCGACAACACCACGCCGAGCCCGAGCAGCACCCCGGTCCACGGAAACGGCGTAGCTGTGTCGTGCGGCAGAAACAGCTCGAGATGATCTGTCAGCGCCGGGCCACCCTCGGTCAGCCGTTCGCGTAGCGCGCCGATCCCGCCAACCTCCCAAACGGCACGAATGACGAGCGCACCGCCACCAACGAACATGACAACCAGTTGCAGTACATCCGTCATGACCACCGCCGCCAGTCCACCGCTGATCGTGTAGATACCGACGATCGCCACCGTCACCCAGATCGAGACCAGCGGATCCCAGCCCATCACGCCGCGCAACAGGACCGAGGTCGCGTAGAGCATGATCCCCAGATTGGTGACCAGGATCAGACCCCAGCAGACCGCCATGAAGGTCTGCACCGCGCCGTTGTAACGACGGCCGAGAAACTCCGGCACCGTGTACACACCGGCACGCCAGTAAAAAGGCACGAACAAGAAGGCCGCGACGACCAGCGCCGGCATCGAGCCGAGCCA
>JAYZDP010000115.1:0-43851 GCA_036337765.1 Acidobacteriota bacterium | reverse complement strand
CGAGCCCGAAGCCGAAGAGGTGGCCGGCATGAGCACCCACGAGGGCAAGCACTACTACTTCTGTTCAGACGAGTGCAAGGACGAGTTCGACGCGAGCCCTGAATGGTGGGTGCCGCTGGAGCTACCCTTTGCGGTCCCGGCCACTACAGTGCGCGGTTTGGACGGTCATGTCGTGCCGCTGCCCATCGGAGGCGGGGAGCTCACGATCCTCGACTTTTGGGCAACGTGGTGCCAGCCTTGCAAAAAGACCATGGGTGAGTTGCAGCGACGCTACGAGGAGGGCGGCGAGGGGCCGGGCATCGTCGGCCTCTCGATCGATGAAGGCGAAGGCGCGCTCAGGAAGGTGCGCAAGGCCATCAAGAAGCAGGGTATTCGCTATCCGATCTTCCTCGACGACCAGGAGTCTTCAGCCTGGACGGCGCTGAAAGTTCGCGCGGTGCCGACCATGATGTTGGTCGACCGCGGCGGCAACGTAGTTTGGCGATTCACGGGCCCCGATGGGGACGAGCGTCTCGAAGAGGCCCTTGAGGGACTCGCGGAGGCTAGCGCGAGCTGTCGCTGACCTGGTCTAGGATGGAATGGCTGATTCCGGGGCAATGGACAACTGAAACCAGAGGATTCCTGATCCAAGGAGAAGGCAGATGTGCGACCAAGATACTCAGCAAGACGTAGATGAGTTCCTCCGTCGTTCAGGCCTGACCCGGCGCAAGTTTGGAACGCTAGCCGGTTCGGCGGGGCTCGGGATGATGTTGCCTCGTGTACTGAACGCCCAGAGCGTCACCGGGACAGACCTCGAGATCACCACCCCGGATGGCGTCGCTGACTGCTATTTCGTACACCCGTCCGCAGGGCGACATCCTGCGGTCCTCGTCTGGCCCGACATCCTCGGGCTGCGGCCAGCCTTCAGGTCCATGGGCAAGCGCCTGGCCGAATCCGGCTATTCCGTACTCGTGGCAAACCCGTTTTATCGGGACGCACGATCACCGGTTGTTGCTGAAGGCGCCAGCTTTGCTCAGCCGGAAGTCCGTGAGCTAGTGCTGCCCATGGCGCGCAACCTCAATGCCGAGACCCACTTCACCGATGCCAGGGCGTTCGTCGGCTTTCTCGATCAACAGGCATCCGTTGATACGGGTCGGAAGATCGGCACCACCGGCTACTGCATGGGCGGCCCGATGGTCATGCGCACAGTGGCTGCCGTGGCAGAACGTCTTGGCGCGGGCGCGACTTTTCACGGCGGTGGGCTCGCGAGCGATTCCCCCGATAGTCCGCATCTGCTGATCCCGGACACGACCGCCCACATGTTGCACTGTGTGGCGGCCAACGACGACGAACGGAACCCCGAGGCAAAGAACACCCTCCGGAGCGCGTATGCCGCTGCGAACATACCGGCGGAGATCGAGGTCTACGAAGGCACCATGCATGGCTGGTGTCCGCCCGATTCCCAGGTCTACGACGAGGCCCAGGCAGAGCGTGCCTGGAGCCGAATGCTGGCCCTGTTCGAGTCCGCCCTCGCGTAGCAAACGCGAAAAGCTGACGGTGTGGGAAGCGGGCTTGGCCACTCCATCCGGGCCTGCGCGGCCAGCGCCCCCCGGAGGGAAGGCATGGTAGCTGGGGCCGTCGTATGAGAATGGTCCAGCTTTGCGACTCGCTGAGCAAGCATGACTACCGCGGCCCCAGCTACCGGTAGGCGCCAGTCAGCTCGACCTCGAACACGAGATCGGCATTGGGGGGGATGTTGTCTCCCGTGCCGCGTTTTCCGTATCCCAGCTTCGCAGGAATGATCAGCTTTCGGCGTCCGCCAACTTTCATGCCCGCGACTCCCAGGTCCCATCCCCTGATGACCTGACCGCCATCGAGGAGGAAGCTGAATGTCTGTCCACGGTCGCGGCTCGAATCGAACTTCGTGCCGTCGACGAGCCAGCCGGTGTAGTGCACGGTGACGGTGCTTCCCTTCTTCGCCTCCTCACCCGTACCAAGCTCTAGCTCCACCCACCCGAGGCCGTTCTTGTGTTCGATCACCTCGCCGGTCATGCCGGGCTCCGGCTCCAGCAAGACGGTGACGTCGAGTAGCTCCACTTCGAAAATGAGATCGGCGCCGGGGGGAATCACGTCGCCGGCACCGCTGTCGCCGTAGCCCAGTGCCGCAGGAACCAGCAGCCTTCGCTGCCCGCCCTCCTTCATGCCGGGGAAGCCGATCTCCCAGCCCTCCATGACCCGCCCCGAGCCGAGGACGAAGGTGAACGGCGTGCCACGGTCGCGGCTCGAATCGAACTTTTCGCCGTCGGTGAGGAATCCCTCGTAGTGAATGGTGATGACAGCGTCGCCCACGGCCTCCTTGCCGTCACCGACGACGACGTCCGTGTAGCTGAGGCCTCCGGGCTGAGTGACGACCCAATCCTGGGAGGCCGCGACACCGGCCGTGGTGAGAGTGAAGGCGGCGATCACAGCAAGGGACATTCGGTTCATTCGGCACCTCGGGATTTTCGGGATCCTACCGCTGTCGCTGGAGGATCTGGCTAGACCGGTTACGATGACCCCTCCAGAGCTGGAGGGTGCGATGAAGACGGCCGAACGAGACGAGTTTCTGAGCGCACCACACACCGCGGTGCTGGCGACGGTCGACGCGAAGGGCCGAGCTCACGCGGTGCCGGTCTGGTACCTGTGGAACGGTGAGTCGTTCGAGATCATCGGCGGGAAGGACTCGGCGAAGATGCGCCACGTAGGGTTGCGCGGCCGAGCAGCGATCTGCGTTGACAGGCGGGGAGAGGGCGTGCAGCACGTGACGGCTGAAGGCCCGGCGGAGTTAGGTGAAACGGCGACGGCCGACTGGCGGCTGAAGCTCCATACGCACTATCGAGGGCGCGAGGCCGCGGAGAAGATCGTCGCCCGAGGCGGACACGAGACTCAGCGGTTCCTGACACTGACGCCCGAGCGTTGGTACGCCTGGCCGGATGCCCTCGAATAGCGAATCGCGCATGGCGCTCGACGTCTATATGGGCGCTACGCCCAATGGCTGGAAGATCTCGATCATGCTCGAGGAGCTGTGCGAGGCGGGGGTCGAACTGCCGGAGACGCGCATCCACATGGTCAGCCTCGGGGGTGAGCAATTCACGCCGGAGTTCACCGCGATCAATCCGAACCAGAAGATACCCGCGCTGGTGGACGACGGCTGCGCCATCATGGAGAGCTGCGCCATATTGCAGTACCTCGGTGAGAAGTTCCCGACGCCGCTGTTCCCTCTGGACGAGCGACGTTGGGACGTCATTCCCTGGCTCTACTGGCAGGCCGCGAACTTGGGCCCCGCCTTCGGTAACAAGCTGAGCTACACGCGATACATCGATGTGCCGGATGAAACCAAAGCGCATCCGCTGGAACGATTCGGCAAGGAGTCACTGCGGCTGGTGGCCATTCTTGCCCGCCGGCTCGAGCAACACCCCTATGTCTGCGGGGACACCTTCACCGTCGCCGACATTGCTGCGTTCCCGTGGATCCGAGCCTACAAGTGGGCGAAGGTCGACATCACGGTCCACCCCGCGGTCGTGGAATGGCTCGGGCGCGTTCGCGCGCGCCCCGGTGTCGACCGGGGTGTGGCCTACGGGGTGCCGAAGGACGAGGTCGACAGTTTCAGCAAGGAGCGGCGGGAACGCTACAAGGCCAGCGGTGCCGGAATCGCCTCCAACGAGAATCTCAAGACGTCTGTCTGAGCGCCACCCTCGGAGGAGCGATGAACAAGACTCTCACCGGCTACTGCGACCCCCTGTCCGCGAGCCCCGGCGAGACGGTTCACTTCAAGGTGAGCTGCGAGTCGACTGAGGACTACGAGGTCGAGATCGTCCGTGTCATCTGCGGCGACGATAGCGTTGACGCCGCCGGTCTGATCGAGCATGTGGTGCCGAGCGAGGCCGAGGGCCGCTACCCTGGGCGCCGGCAACAGATCCGGACAGGCTCCTTCGGCCTTGTCGAAGCCGCAGAGTGCCTTTCCGGCATCGGAGACTTCAGTGTCGAGGTTTTTGTCTACCCGACGGCCCCTGGTCGCGGGAGACAGACGATTCTGAGCCTGTGCCAGCCTGAACAGGGGCGGGGCTTCGCCTTAGGAATCGGCGCGGACGGTGATCTCGAACTATGGTTGGACGGTGCTCGCTTCGCGAGCGGCGTCGCGCTTCAGGTGAGCCGCTGGCATGCGGTCGCCGCGCGGTACCAGGCGTCCGACGCCTCCGTGAGCTTGGAGCAGAGGCCTCTACCTGAGAGCCCAGGCAACGATCTCGAAGCTCGAGACGACTCGGTTCGTTTCGCAGGAGCGAGCGGCTCGTTCGAGACCCCGGCCGGCGCGCCGCTGGTGATCGGTGCCCGGGCGAGCGTGTTCGAGGGTGCCATCGTGGCGACGACGGAGCACTTCAACGGCAAGATCGAGGCCCCTCGGATTCACGCTGGCAACGAGCTCGTGGCACGGTGGGACTTCAGCCTCGAGATGCCGTCCCAGCGGATCGTCGACCAGGGCCCGCACGGCCTGGACGGTCACCTCTATCAGTCACCCACGCGCGCAGTCACCGGCCACAACTGGGACGGCTCCGTGCACGCGTGGACCCAGGCCCCCGATCAGTACGCGGCCATCCACTTTCACGATGACGATATCGTCGATGCGGGGTGGAGCACCGACTTCTCGCTGGTGATCCCGCAGGGTCTGGCGAGCGGCATCTATGCGGCACGGCTGCGTCAGGGAGCGAGTGAAGATCGCATCACCTTCTTTGTCCGCGCCCGGCCGGGGCGAGCCACGTCGAAGCTCGCCCTGCTCGTGCCCACGGCTTCGTATCTGGCGTACGCCAACTACCGGCTCCGCCTGGTTCCGAATCCGATCTTCGGCGACGGTGGCCCAAAGGGCTCGAACGACGAGTTTCTTCTCGCTCATCCGGAGCTCGGGTCGTCTCTCTACGATCGCCACTCCGACTACAGCGGCGTTCACTTCTCGTCTCGGTTACGCCCGATCCAGAACCTGAAGTCCGGCGGCAACCGGGCCTGGCAGTTCCCGGCCGATACCAACCTGGTTGCTTGGCTGCACCAGCTCGATCAGCCCTACGACGTCGTTACCGACGAGGACCTGCACCGCGAAGGCGAAGCCTTACTCGCCCCCTACCGCTGCGTGATGACGGGCACGCATCCGGAGTACACCTCCAGCGCCATGCTCGATGCAGTCGAGGGATACCTCCACGGAGGCGGTCGCCTGATGTATATGGGTGGCAATGGCTTCTACTGGCGCATCGCCTGGAGCGACGATCTGGCGGGCGTCATCGAAGTTCGCCGCGCGGAAGACGGCACCCGTGCCTGGATCGCGCAGCCGGGCGAGTACTACCACGCGTTCAACGGCGAGTATGGCGGCCTTTGGCGGCGCATCGGCCGGTCGCCGAACCGGCTGGTCGGTGTGGGTTTCGCCGCCCAGGGCTTCGACCACTCGGGCTATTACCGGCGAACTCCGGGCGCTGACGACCCACGCGCCGCCTTCATCTTCCGCGGCGTCGACGAGGAGATCATTGGCGACTTCGGCTCGATCGGCGGGGGTGCTGCGGGCGAGGAGATCGACCGGTACGACGCGCGTCTCGGCTCGCCGAGACATGCGCTGGTCGTGGCTACGTCCGAGGGTCATGGTGAGGACATGCTGCGCACCAAGGAGGAGTACCTCTCGACGGTGCCTTACTTCGAGGACCCGAAGGTACGTGCCGACCTGGTCTTTTTCGAATGCCCGAACGGCGGCGCAGTCTTCTCGACCGGCTCGATCGCCTGGTGCGGCAGCCTTGGCCACAACAACGGCGACAACAACGTCGCGCGCATCACGTCCAACGTGCTCCACCGCTTTCTCGACGCGAGCCCCTTCGACCCTGCTGAGTGAGGCGCTTACTCGCGGTCGGCTTCCAGCATTCGGGCGCCGCGCTTGATGTTGCCCATGGCGTAGTTGCCCTCGTGGCAGGCGTACTCATATAGCCGTCCGTCCGTCCGGGGCCAGGGGTACTCGCCGGTCCAGGGTGCCGTGTAGCGGGGGTCGTCGACCGTGAACTGATAGCGAAGGGTGTCGCTGTCGATCGGGCTGAAGCGCTCCACCACACGCAGCCCGGCGGTCGTTCGCAGATCGCCCGATGACTCGCGGAATTGAGAGGTCTCGACTACCAGCGAGTCGCCTTCCCAGCGCCCAACCGAGTCGCCCATCCACTTGGCTACGTTGCCCGGTGGGCGATCGCCGTTCATTCGGATGATTCTCGCGTCGTGCATCTGTTCGGCGAGCACCACCACATGGTCTTCGGTCTGGACGATCGTCTTCAGGTTGTTGTACAGCGCGGGCAATGCCGGCGGCCCCGAGCGGTTCCGGCTGAGAATGCAGCGTTCCGCGAGCGGGCGCAGCTCGATGTCGTCGTACGGACCGGTCGCGAGGCCGCTCTCCAGCCACCAGGCGGTGCCCGTGTTCGCGTGGCGGAAAGGCGCGCCTCGGGCTTGGATCTCCTCGCCGAGTGGTGACAACGGCGGGAATCGCCCGTCGGAAGGATCCGTGACGATAGAGGTGCGGTACTTGCCGTCGAGCTGGAAGGTGTTCTCGCCTAGATCGACGAAGAAGGCGTTGTATCCGCCCACCGCGCCGGCCGCGCCCTCGAGCTCGGGGATGTAGAAGCCGATGCCGCCCTTCGGTGGAGCGCCTCGGTCCGGGTCACTCGGTACGTTGTCCGACTCGAACTTCTCCTTCCAGTAGCCGACCAGCTCACCGGCCTCCTCTGCACTGTAGGCGGACCGCTCGGCGAGCTCGACTGGGCGCACCAGTGGCGTCAGCGTCGCGATGTCGTAGGTGCCCGAAAGGTCCGGGCGGCCCGTAGCAGTGCGCGGGAAGTCGTCGGCGGCGGCTGGACCGAGAGCCTGAGCGGAGATGACCAGAGCCGCGCCCACCACCCTAGCGAACGTTTGAAACGTCAGTCGCATGCCAACCTCCTGTCGCCAAGCATAGCCCGACCGCTGAGATTTGGAGCTCGGTCTAGCTCGCGGCCCGTAAGAGTAGGCTAGCGACATGAGACAAACTCCCCACGTGGTCCCGGCCTCCGCCATCAAGGTTCGCAGGCCAGCTCGTTGCATGGTTCCGCTCGGGCTCGCGGTCCTTGCAGGGTGCGGCGGCGCTCCAGCTCCTGATGGCGCTCCCGCCGAGCCCGCCGCGATGGCCATCGTCGGAGCCCAGCTCATTGACGGCACCGGCGCGAATCCGATCGCCGGCTCGGTCATCCTGGTTCACGACGGCCGTGTGCAGGCTGCGGGCCGACGGGACACGACCGAGATTCCTGAGGGGGCAGAGGTCATCGATGCCACTGGACAGACCGTCATCCCCGGGCTGGTGGACTTGCACGCCCACTACGGCGGTCCCCTGTCGGCGGCCGAACAGGCTCTCCGGTCGCAGCTCTACTATGGCGTCACCACCACCCGAAGTATCGGCTCCGATACGCCGGAGAAGGTGGCGTTGATGCTAGAGGCACATGCGGGCCGCCCCGACCTGCCGCGAGCGTTCACCGCCGGGCTCGGCTTCTCCTACCCCGATGGGTTCAACTCGGGCTTCACGAACACCCCGACGACCGAGGAGGAGGCGCGCGCATTGGTACGCGAGCAGGCGGCGCTCGGTATCCATTTCACCAAGATGTGGGTCAACGAGGTTCCGGAGCCGAACCACAAGATCCCACCGGAGATCCGGGCAGCCATCGTCGACGAGTCGCGCCTGCAGGGGCTCATCCCAGTCGCGCACATCGACGAGGAGGTCGACGGCCTCCAGCTGCTCGGGGCTGGCCTCAACGAGTTCCTGCACAGCACCGTCCGGACCTTCGGTCCAGGGTCGGGCGTGCCGATGGACAATCCGGAGCCCAGCCAGGCGTTTCTGGACCTGTGTCTCGAGAAGGACTGCGCCTTCACGCCGACCCTGTCCATCATTCAGAACAACTGGCACTTCGCCGAGCACCCCGAGCTGCTTGACGACTCTGAACTGAAGGCGGTGATGAACCCGGCGGCGCTGGAGCGCTGGAGCGACGCCGAGACGCGGGAGGCCGTGGTCGGGGCGGACGGTTTCGAGGATCGGAAGGCCGCCTTCCGGCAGGTGCAGGACTTCGTAAGAGCTCTCCACGAAGCCGGCATCAAAGTGGCACTGGGCACCGACAGCGGCACTGCCAATGTGCCGATGGGCTGGGGCACCCACCATGAGCTCGAGCTCTACGTCGAGGCTGGCCTCACGCCGATGGAAACGCTCGTTGCCGCTACCCGAACCGGCGCCGGACGAACGCCGCCGGTGGGTGAAGCCGACTTCGGGACGCTGACCGTCGGCAAGAGCGCCGACCTGATCTTGCTGAACGCTGACCCGCTGACTGACATCGGCAACACACTTCAGATTGACCGCGTGATGCTACGCGGCGAGTGGGTCGATCGCGACGCTCTGTTGCCGTCGCCATAGCCCGAGGCTCACTCAGCGGGCCGGCTGTCGTTCCGACTCGACTTGTTCGAGGTAGGCCTTCTCGAGCAGCTCGACGGCGACCAGAAAGCCGTCGGGGTCGATGAACGTCTCGGGGCCGTAGGCCTGGCCCGCCTCGTACTTGTCGTGCAGACCGTACTGCGAGCCGTGGGCGGCCACCCAAACGTCGACCTCAAGCGCCTTCTGCTTGCGGAAGGTCTCGGCGAAGTCGTCGGCGACCCCGGGGTAGGTGGGATCGACGACCATTTTCTTGCCGGGGTTGATGGTGCCCATGTTGGCGATCGCCACGTCATAGTCGCGCCCGCCTTCGTTCACCTTCATGGTGTAGCTCGAGCTGCCTTCGGTGTGGCCCGGGGTCTCGAGCACGGTCAGGCGCGTCGAGCCCAGCTCGATGAGCTCGCCGTCTTGGATGATCTTGTCGACTTTCACCGGCGCGAACGTCTGGCGTCCCCCGAAGTGAGGGTCGCTGAAGCCGCCGTCCTCCAGGATCGGGGCGTCTTTCGCCGTCGCCCACATCTCGGCTCCGGTGATCCGCTTGATCTCGGCGAGGGCCGCGGTGTGGTCCCAGTGGGACTGCATCTGCAGGAGGATCTTGGTGTCTTCCAACCGGAAGCCCAGTGCCTCGACGTTGTCGCGGATCTGCGCAGTCGAGGTCTCGATTCCAGTGTTGATGAGGATGTGGCCCTCCTCCGAGGTGATGAGAAAGACAGCCAGATCGTAGGTGCCGACGGCATAGAGATTGCCGATCACGCGGTGGCCTGGGAATGGGCGCGTCCACCCCTCCGGCTGGCCAGCGAGCGGAGCGCTCATCGCAAGTACGAGACCGCAGATCAGGGCGAGGCGGCGCGGATCGGATCTCATGAGGCGGGTGAGCCTAGCACTCGCCAGATGCCTCGGATGTCGGTGCTACAGTCATTCCTCGTTCATAAACTGAGGGAGCCCCATGGAGAGTGAGACCGCAGACTCCGGCCCCACGCGGGCTCAGCACGCGGCCGGGCTCGACGCCTACCGGCTCGAGGGAGAACGCCTCGCGGCCGAGATCGGCAATCGTGGCCCGCTCGTTGTGGGCGCGGATGGCAAGCTGCGCTCCGACATCCTCGAGGCCTACTGGGAGCACGGCTACTACATCTTCGAGGGGGTGGTGGACAAGGCCGAGGTCGAGGAGCTGCGCGCGGGTGTAGCCGAGATGATCGAGAGGGCGCCCGTCGATCGCGACTCGACGGTTGACGCGAAGGGTCGTGCAGCCCTCGGGCAGAGCTACGCCCGCAGCCCTTATCTCTTCGCCAGGCCCCTTGCTGATCCTTGGGGCGGGACGCAGCTGCTCGGGGGGCGACACCCCGCCCAGATGACCCAACCGCGTCCCGATGCCAGTGCACCGCGCGACGTCGTCTTCCTGATCAGCTCGATGTGCCAGGCGATGCCCGCTGCGCTGCGGCTCTACGGCCATCCGCGGATTCTCGCTGTCGCGGCGTCGTTGAACGGTGACGACTTCGTGCCCTTCAACGACGCGATCTTCGTCAAGCAGCCGGGCCTCGGCGGCTCGGTCGCCTGGCACCAGGATGGCGTGACCCACTGGGACTCTCCTGAGTGGGACGAGGGCATCCACGGCTTCAACTTCCAGGTGCAGCTCTATCCCACGTCCGCGGGCAGCTGCCTGTGGGTGGTGCCCGGAACGCACAAGCTGGGCAAGATCGACATCAAGGCCCGCATCGCTCAAAACGGTGGCAGCGAGCAGCTGTCGGGAGCGCTCCCGCTGTGCTGCGACGCCGGTGACGTCACGATCGTCAATCGGCAGCTGCTGCATGCCTCGTTCGCCAACAGCTCGCCCGATCTTCGGGTCTCAGTCACGTTCGGGTTCCACCGGCGCAGCTCGGTTGAGGGTCAGTCCGGAGCGCTTGGCGTTGAAGCGGACGGAGTGGTCTACGACGCGCAGCGCATTTTCGACCGTTCCGCCGTCGTCGCCGTCGCGATCGACGCCCGTCATCAGGAATACCCTGACGAGGTCCCTTTCGTTTACCAGCCGTTCGTCGGGCTCGAGGACGAGTTTCGCCTTACCGACGCCGTCTTCGAGCGGGTGATTCGCGACTACAACACCAGGGACCTGGCGATCTAGCGGGAGCCGCGGTAGTCATGGCTCGCCAGCCTTCGACTCTGTAGCGCGCTCATACCGCGGCTCCCGCTAGTATTCCTTCCCTCCGGGGGGCGCTCGCCGCGCAGGCCCGGATGTAGAGCCTGCCGTAGCAGGCTTGGCCGACCGGCTACAATCGGAGCCGTTCCACAGATCGATTACGAACGAGTCGTCGCCAGCGACTCAGATGTGGGGGCTTCATGCGTACATCACGCCTCGTCCTACTTATTACACTCCTTCTCGCTGGCCTCATCGGTGTGCCGGCTGCCGGCGCGGCCGCCAACGACAGCGACGTTGCGGCGCTGCCCAACGCCTCGCCCGCCGAGCTCGGTCTGTCGGCCGATCGTCTCGAGCGTATCGATCGGGTCATGCAGGCGCACGTCGACGAGGGCCGTATTGCCGGTGCGATCGGGCTGGTCGCGCGGCGCGGCAAAGTGGCGTACCAGGCGACCTGGGGGCATGCCGATCGCGAGCAGAAGAGGGCCATGAGCCCGGACGCCATGTTCCGCATGTACTCCATGACCAAGGCCATCACTGGCGTCGCCGTGATGATGCTCCACGAGGAGCAGGCCTGGCCGCTCTCGACACCCGCGAAGCACTGGATCCCCGCACTGGGCGACCTCGAGGTCGTGGAGCACTACACCGACCCCGGCACGGGAGCACCGCGGCAGCGCCTGGTGCCGGCACGCCGTGACGTCACGATCCGCGACCTGCTGACGCACACCTCCGGCATCAGCTACGCCGGGCCGCGTGATGCGGCGGGGAAGTACTACTACCGGCAGATCGCCGGTAGTGGGAGCGCAGACCGCTCCATCGGTGATCTGGCGCGCGGTCTCGGCCAGGCGCCGCTGCACAACCACCCGGGCGACGTATGGCGGTACGGCCTGAGCCAGGATGTTCTGGCCGCGCTGGTCGAGGTCATGTCGGGGCAGACCTACGACGTCTACCTCGAGGAGCGCATCTTCGGCCCCCTCGGCATGAAGGACACCGCGCATTGGGTACCGGAGGCCAAGCACTCTCGGTTGGCGGTGCTGTACTCACCGGGCGAGGACAACCGCGTCGAGCGTTCGACGGCGCCGCCCCAGGACTCCTACAAGACGAAGCCTGCCATGCTCGGCGGCGGCTCGGGACTGGTCTCCACGGTCGGCGACTACCTGCGTTTCTGCCAGATGCTGCTCAACGGCGGCGAGTTGGAGGGCACGCGTCTCTTGAGCCGCAAGTCGGTCGAGTTGATGTCGTCGGACCACATCGGCGACCTGCCTCGCGTCGGTAATCTGATCGGCCCGAACGATGGATTCGGCCTCACCTTTCGCGTTATCCGCGAGCCCGGGCTTTCCGGCGCGCTCGGCTCGGCGGGCGAGTACAGCTGGGGTGGCGCCGCCGGGACGCGATTCTGGATCGATCCGGAGGAAGAGCTGATCGGGCTCTTCATGATCCAGATCCTGCCGCACACCGGCCTTTTGTACGGCACCGAGTTCAAGAACCTGGTCTACCAGTCGATCGTCGACTGACCCGGCTGACGATCGGTGGTTCGCCGTCCTCGGGATCCACGCCGGGCCGTCACCCGAGGAGTTCGTGCCGAGGCTGCGCAAGATTGCGGCCGAAGTCGATCCGACCCTCGTCATGGGGCCCCCGAAGGTGCTGTCGGAGGTCTACCAGAGCGACTGGTACCTGATGCTGGCGGCGTCCGCGCTCTTCGCCATGATCTCGTTCTCCGTTATCGAACGGACCCGCGAGATCGGTGTGCGTACCGCCCGGGGGCGCAGCGATCTTCGATCGTGCTGTCCGTCCTGCGGCGCGCCCTGGCGCAGATCGCGATCGGCGCGATCTTCGGCATGCCGCTCGCTGGGCTCCTCTTCAATGTCGACACAGCCCGCGAGCTCACCTGGGACACCTTCGGGTTCACCCTGGCCACGGGCACGGCCGTCATGGCGGCCGTTGCTCTACTGTCGTGCGTCGGACCGTCTCGTCGTGTGCTTCGAATCGAGTCTTCGGAAGCGCTGCGGGTCGAGTAGGCGGGTCCGCCTGAGATCGGGCACCGCTGGTCGTGGACGGTGCTGTCAAATGGTGCCACTCTACGACCAAGAGCCATGACGACTATCTCGACGGTACCCCCCACGTGAACGCACCCGGTCGAGGCGTCGCTGTCGTTGTGGGCGCGACCTCGAAGTGGCAGGCCGATGGCCGCAACACCAAGCTGGCGCACGGCCACGAGCTCGATGACAGCGACCTCCCGGTCGGTCTGCGTTGGGGCATCGGTGGTGCCCTGTCGCAGAAGTTCGCTGCCGAAGGCTTTCTCGTCGTTCTGACGACGCGCAGGGCCGACAACGCTTTGGCTCTGAAAGAAGCGATCCTGGAGCAGGGCGGCGAAGCGATCATCGTCGAGCTGGATCTGGCCACACCGGAGTCGATCTCTGCCGCGTTTTCGACGATTCGCGAGCAGGCGGGTGACCCCGATGTGTTGATCTACAACGCCGGCTACCTTGAAGGACGGGACCTGCCGCCCGACAAAGAGCTGCTCGAGCACATTCCGGTCGAGATGTTCGAAACCGCGCAGCACATCGCCAGCCGCGGGCCGTTCTTGGTCGCCAAGGAGGTGCTGCCCGGCATGCGGCGGAAGGGAGCAGGGTCGTTTCTGATCTCCAACAATGCGGCTTCGCTACGGGGGCGTAAACGTCGGACTGGCCAGTCGCTGTACTACCCACGGGTGATGATGCGCACGCTCGCGCAAGTCTTGACCGAGGAGTACTCAGAGCACGGCGTACATGTGGCGAACGTGGTGATCGACGGACTCATCGACTCGCCTGGCACCCGGGCGCTGCCATATGCGACCCAGCATCCCGAGACAGTGATGAACCCGTTAAAGATCGCCGAGGCGTTTTACTACCTGCACAGCCAGGACAGGTCGTGTTGGACCCACGAGCTACAGCTGACCCCCTTCTCGACGAAGCCGAGCTTCTAGAGGCAGGCCAGGGCTACCGCTGGACGAGTTGCCGCAACTGGATCTCGTCGCTGTTGGTCGGCAGTTCGAAGAGCATGCCGTCGGCCGCGAGGACGGTTCCCTCGGGCATGCCCTGCAGGAACCGGCCGTTCAGCATGGGGTTGGGCATTGCCGGCACCAGGTGGTAGAGCACCAGCTGTCGGACACCCGCCTCCTTAGCGAGCGCCGCGACGGCGGTAGTGGACGCGTGGTACGTCTGGACATCGGTGAGCAGCTTGGACAGGCGCTCGTCGCCCGATTGGTCGCGCGCGCTTTGTAGCATCTGAACCACGTCCTGGGCCATGACGTCGTGCAGGAGAAGGTCGGCGCCCTTCGAGGCCTCGATCAGACTCTGCGTTCGGATGGTGTCGCCGCTGACGACCACGGAACGCCCGCCGTAGTCGAAGCGGTAGCCGAGGGCCGGATCGACCGGGGCGTGGTCGACGGCAAAAGCTGTGACCCGAACGCCTTCCTCGTCGAGCACGACGCCGGGCTCGATCGTGCGAGCCATCATGGTTCCAAGCTCGGGCGGAAGCAGCTCTTTTCCGTGGTGGGCGATTCGATAACTCCGGTCGGGTCCGTAGGCCAGGTTGAGCCCCTCGACCACGGTTTCGACCCCTTCAGGCCCAGCGACGACGAGCGGCCGGGGTCGGCCGCCGACCCAGGAACTCAGGTTGACGTCGGGGATCGACGCGATGTGGTCGGAGTGGAAGTGGGTCAGGAACACGGTGTGGAGACCCGCCATCGGCAGGCCGCCGAGCTGGAGGTTGGTGTTGGCGCCAGCTCCTACGTCAACCAGGAAGAGACGGCCGCCGGCAATCACCGCAATACACGCCTGCTCCCGCTTGGCGTCCGCGCCGAGTGGCGAGGCCGAGCCGCACACGAAGACCCGCATTGCATCGGGACCCAGCAGTGTCTGTGCGGCGTCGGACTGCGCCTGCATCTGTCGGGCCACCGGGTTCTGTGCCGCGGCGGTGGGGGCGAGCGCGATCGTCAGAGCGAGCCCGGCGACCGAGACCGTGCACCGGCGGGAAAGAAACGATCGGCTCATATGGTGGTGTCTCCGGAGCGGGGCGGATCTTGGAGAAGCACCTCACGCCTGAGGTGCAATGATGGAGCTTGCCATAGACCGAGGAGAACCGACCATGACGTGGCCCTCACCTTCGACAGTTGTTTGGACCTTGGCGCTCGTCGTCATGACGGGGTGTGGGGGCTCGGAGGATGACGGCGTCGCGCAAGTCGACCCGGCGTCCGAGGCGCCACTCGATCGTGTGCGGGCCATCCACGAGCGCGTGTTGGTCCTCGACGCGCACGCGGACATCGAGCTGCCGGAGGCACCTTCCCCGTACGTCGGTGAGGACGGGCTGTCGCAGGTGGAGCCGGCGAAGCTTCACGCTGGCGGTGTCGATGCCGTGGTCATGTCGGTTGCCGTCGGGCCCGGGCCGCGAACGCCGGAGGGCTATGCGGCTGCGCGGGCGAGGGCGGACGGGGAGATCGCCGCCGTGCTCGCGTTGGCGGCCGACCCGGCGAACGACGCGGTCGTGGCCCGATCGGCGGACGAAGTGGTCGCTGCTCGGAAAGATGGCAAGGCGGCGCTCATCCTCGGCTTCCAAAACGCCCTGATCCTCGGCACGGACGTCTCAGCTCTCGATGAGTTGTACGCGGCCGGGGTGCGTGTTTTCGCACTCACTCACATGGGTCACAACGATTTCGCCGACTCCTCGCGACCCGTGTTCGATGGCGCGACGGGCACTCACGAGCCTGCTTCCGAGCACGGAGGGCTGTCCGGGCTGGGTGTCGCCGCCATCGAGCGAATCAACGCCCTCGGCGGCGTCGTCGACGTGGCACAGCTATCCAGGCAGGCGGCCTTGCGAGTGCTCGAGATCTCGACGGCACCGGTGATCGCCAGCCATTCCAACGCCAGGCAGCGTACGGACGTCAGCCGCAACCTGAGCGACGAGGAGATCGATCGGATCGGCGAGATCGGTGGCGTGGTCCACGTCGCCCCGTTTCGCGGCTACCTCTTCGACTCTTCCGATCAGGCGTTGGACGACGAGATCCGAGCGGCGCGAAGGGCCGCGGGCCTTTTGGCGGACTCCCTGTACCCGTTCGAGCTCTACTGGGAGATCGAGGATCCCGTCGCTCGCGAAGCATTTGTGCAGTCGATCAGCGGGCTTCTGGGTCCCGGCAGCGTCGACTCCATGCTCGACCACCTCGACTACATCGTCGGGCGGATCGGCGTGGACCACGTGGGGATCGGGACGGACTTCAACCACGGTGGCGGCGTCGAAGGCTTCGCCGATGCCAGTGAGGCCATGAATGTGACCGCGGGTCTGCTGGAGCGCGGCTACGACGAGGACGACATCGCGAAGATCTGGGGCGGCAACTTCCTCCGAGTGCTGCGTGCGGCGCAAGGTGGGAGGAGTGCTACAGAGTAGATGGCGCTCGTGCGGTAGGGTCCCCGCACCACGATGGCTCAACGAACCCTGCGAGGACAGACGGCTGTCGTCGGCATCGGCGAGACCACCTACTACAAGCGTGGCAGGTCTCCGGACGCCGAGTTCAAGCTCGCGCTGCAGGCGATCCTGCGTGCGGCCGAGGACGCTGGGCTCGACCCGCGCCAGATCGACGGCTTCGCCTCCTACAGCAACGACCGCAACGATCCCTCGCGTCTGGCCGCCGCACTGGGAACGAAGGAGCTTCGGTTCTCGAACATGAACTGGGGCGGCGGGGGGGGAGGAGGCTCGGCCGCGGTCGGCAACGCCGCGGCGGCGATCGCTACCGGCACGGCCGAGTGTGTGGTCGTTTTCCGCGCCCTCGCCCAGGGGCAGTTCGGCCGCTTCGGGAGGGGCGCCGAGGTGACCGCCGTGACGGGCGACGCTGCGCTGTGCACGCCCTACGGACTGCAGTCGCCGGCGCAGATGTTCGCCATGCGCACGATGCGCTTCATGCACGACCACGGCATCGATCGATCTGCGCTGCGTGCGATCGCCATGGCGTCCTACCACCACGCGCAGTCGAACCCCCGGGCGGTGATGCATGGGCGCCCTCTGACCGAGGACGCTTACGACAGTTCTCGTTGGATCGTCGAGCCCTACCGGCTCTACGACTGTTGCCAGGAGAATGACGGAGCGGCTGCGATGATCCTGGTGAGCGCCGAACGCGCGCGAGATCTCACCCAGGAACCCGTGTACGTATTGGCCGCCGTTCAGGGCTCGGGCTATCGCGCCGGTGCCGGCAGTCACAACGTTCCCGACTACGCGACTGCGAGCTTCAAGACGGTCGCACCTCGGTTGTACGAGATGGCCGGTGTCGGCGCGCACGAGATCGACGTCACGCAGAGCTACGAGAACTTCACCGGCGGCGTCTTGATGAGCCTGATCGAGCATGGCCTGTTCGAGGCGTCGGAGGCCAACGTTGTGCTCCAGAAGGAGAACCTGCTAGCACCGGACGGTCGGTTGCCACTGAACACCAGCGGCGGCAACCTGGCCGAGTGCTACATGCACGGACTGGAGCTCCAGTTGGAAGCCGTGCGGCAGCTACGTCAAACATCGTGCAATCAGGTTCCCTCGGCCGAGCTCGCCCTGGTGATCTCGGGGCCGATGGTGACTCCGGTAAGTGATTTGATCTTGGGATCGGAGGGTAGCGTTCAATGAGCGGGTCCTACCTACCGCCAGGCTTGCCGCAGCCACGGCCGTCGGCGGACCGACTCGACGGCCCCTACTGGGAGGGGACCCTGGAGCACGAGCTACGCATTCAGCGTTGTGGCTCGTGTAGGGCCTGGCAATGGGGCCCGGAGTGGATCTGCCACCAATGCCTGGGCGACTCCATGGGCTACGAATCGATCGAGCCCAGGGGCGTGATCTACAGCTGGGAGCGGGTGTGGCATCCCGTTCACCCGGCACTCGGGCACGCTGTGCCCTACTTGATCGTGCTCGTGACGCTGCCTCAGGCGGGAGGGGTACGCACCCTCGGCAACCTGGTCGGAGATCCGCTCCAGGAGGTCGAAATCGGCGCTCCCGTCGAGGCGGTGTTCGAAGACCATCTCGACGGAGAGCCCCCATTTACACTGGTGCAGTGGCGACGAGACCACTCTGCCGTCAATCCAGCGTCAGCGGAATGACACGCTCGCCAAACTCGCTCAGCCGATCGAGGCCGCCGGGGCCCGCGAAGGGAAATGCAGGGACCATGATCCGGTCTACGCCGAGTGCCGCCATCTGCTCGACGCCGGCGACGGGATCTGCCGTTTGCCGACCGAAGATCGTGTGAATCGCCAGGCTCTCCGGGTCTCGGCCCGCAGCTTCTGCGGCTTGCCGTACGCGTCCTATCAGGGCCTGCAGACGCTCGAAGTCTCCTTCACCCGGGAAGTAGCCGTCCGCTAGATTCACAGCCCGCCGGATGGCGGCGTCCGAATCCCCGCCCACGATCACCGGGATCGATCCATCGACTGGGCGCGGGCTGCAGGTGGCGGGTTCGAAGTCGACGAACTCGCCATGAAACTCGGCGTGCGGACCCGCCCACAACGCCCGCATCGCGGCGACGTACTCATCGTTTCGCGCACCGCGGCGCTCCCAGGCGACTCCCAGAGCGTCGAACTCCTCCTTCAACCAGCCGACGCCGAGCCCGAGCTCCAACCGACCGCCGGAGAGCCGATCGAGGGTCGCCAGCTCCTTGGCGAGCACGAGAGGGTTGCGCTGCGGCACGATCAGGATGCAGGTGCCGAGTCGCAGCGTTGGGGCGGCCGCGGCGACGAACGCCAGCCAGATCAGTGGGTCCGGTATCGGCGTGTCCGGCTCGGCGGGAATCTTGCCGTCGGCCGTATACGGGTAGCTGGAGGCGATCTCATCCGGCAGGATGACATGTTCACCACCCCAGACGGAGTCGAAGCCCACGGTCTCGGCACGCCGACAGATATCCAGCGCAGTGCCTCCGTCGATACCGATGCTGCTTGCGAAGGCGAGTCCGACTTTCATGCGATCTCCCTTGAATTGAGGGAAGTCATTGTAGAACTGCGAGAGCACGCCGCTGGTACGCAGTCACGGAAGAGCATCGCGAACGCTGACGTCCCAGTAGCTGCGAAACTCTCCCTGGTCCCACAGCTCGAGGAAGGTCGAGACATGCTGGCGGACCATTGTGCTGCGGGTACCCGGCACGCTTTGTGGGTGCCTTCGGCCGTAGTCGAAGTAGGCGCGGATGAAGGTCGCGTCCTTGTGGAGCGGCAGTGACCGAACGTTCTCGACCCAGGCGCCGAAGCTGCGGGAGCGCGCCAGGTAGAACTCGACATTCGAGGTGTAGAAGGTCGAGACCGCCTCGTTGTGTTCGCGAAGGAAACGGCCAACTGCGCGCAGCGCCGTATCGCCGGCGAAGTCACCCACCACCGGTACCAGCCGTCCGTTGCGGGCAAGCGCTCGCACGAACTGGTAGTCCTCGTCCGAGGCGAGGAAGTGGGCGGGCTGGTCGCTCGGCGTCCGCGCGAGAGCCAGATCCTGGTAGCTGGGATAGCGGCCCCACCCTGAGAGACCGTGGCTAGTGAAGCTGAGACGGAGGCCCGCCTGGAAGTAGGTGACGTAGAAACGAGCCAGCCGCTCCCAATCGGCAGTTGGAAGCACGACTGCGAATTCGTTCTCGAGTGTCTTTCTGACACGTGCGAGGTTGCGCTCGAAGTCAGCTTCGCTTGATTTCGCCGAGGCGATTGCTCGCACGGTCGCTTCGAGCTCCGAGTTGGCCTCGATTTCGACCTTTCGCGAGAAGAGCATCGCCAGGTAGTCGGCAGGAGTCGCCGCCTCGGCGAGCACGGCGGTGAGCAGCAGGACATGAATCATGTTGTCGCGCCGCACGTCGACGATGAACGCCCACGTTGGACGGCTGCGAGCGATGTAGTTGAAGTTCTGCTCGGGTCCGACGCCGATGTAGGCGCCGCCCACAGGCTCGAGCTTGTCGATGACTTGTACGTACGAGGCCTCGTTCGAAACGAGGTTATCGGTGTCGAAGTAGCCGCCCGGCTCGGACATCGATTCGACGAGCGCACCCAGGCGGGGAGTCGTGTCGGTCGAGGCCTGGCCGCGCGCGGGAGCTGTCTGTGCCCAGAGCACGACGCCGGCAAGCAGAGTTCGAGCAAAAAGGTGCGAGCGGTTCATGGCGGGTGTCGGAGACCAGTCTAAGCTCGGGTCTTGCCGTGGTGTCGAAAATGGTGGATACCGAGCAGGCGTATAGACTGCCGACTCCAAAGTCCGACAGTCTCAGGCCTGCCGAAAGGGGAATGCTCATGCGCACCGTTTCCTACGCGCTCCTCGTAGCCGCTCTGCTTGCCTCTCCACAGATGGCCGCTGCTCAGTCGATCGATGCGGGCCGCGGGGACGTAGCGCTGACCGTTCCGGCGAGCTACAGTCGCGAGACCGCCACACCGCTGATCGTCCTGCTGCACGGCTTCGGTAGTAGTGGCGACGGCCAGGACGAGTACATGAAGTTCAGCGCTCTGGTGGACACCTACGGGTTCATCCTGGCGACGCCGGATGGAACGGCCGCCGAGGGCGATGTCTTCGGGATGAAAAACCCCAGATTCTGGAACGCCACGAAGGCCTGCTGCAACTTCGGTGGAATGGCCGTCGACGATTCGACCTACCTTTCGGGCCTGATCGACAAGATCAAGGCCGTCTATCGGATCGACGACAAGCGTGTCTTCCTCGTTGGGCACTCCAACGGTGGCTTCATGTCCTATCGCCTGGCCCGCGACCACCCGGCCACGATCGCGGCCATCGTCAGTCTCGCGGGGGCCGATGACCCGGAGGCGCCCGCTACGACGGCGAATCCGGTACACGTCCTGCAGATTCACGGAACCGCAGATGAGACCATCTCATATGGCGGTGGCGACATTCAGGGCGTCGGCTCATATACCGGCGCAGAGCGGACGGTCGAGGGTTGGGCGACGCGCAACGGCTGTGACGCGAGCGGCATGGACGTGGGCACTGTTGACTTGGTAGGTACTCTGGAGGGGCCTGAGACGTCGATCACACGCTATACGAGCAGTTGCCAAGTTGGCGGATCTGCGGAGTTGTGGACGATTGCCGAGGGGTCCCACGTCCCGGGACTCTCGGAGCACTTCTCGCCGTTGGTGGTCGAGTGGCTCATGGGTCACCCCAAGCCGTAGCGGTGGGGAGTGCATCGAGACGGTAGGATTGAAAAGCGACTCCACGCCGCAATCAAGGGAAAGGGGTAGAGAATGAGGTCCTTCGATACAGCATCTCGCACCGCGGGCAAGACCGCGCTAGTCTGGATTGCCCTGGTCGCTCTATCGCTGGCGAGCTGGGCACAGACGGATGCCATTGCTCGCACCGCGAGCGGGCGCCCTGACCTCTCCGGCACCTACGATGCCGCAACACTGACGCCGCTGGCTCGACCGGCTGAGTTCGGGGATCGGCTCACCCTCACCGACGAGGAGGCCGACGCCATTGCCAGGCGCAAGGCCGAGATCTACGCGGCCGATCTGGCGCCTAGCGATCCCGACAGAGAAGCGCCACCCGTGGGGGGCATTCCGATCTTTGATCCGGCCATTGAGCGGGCCTCTGGCGGTAGCGGTGGCTACAACGGCTTCTACATGGACAAGGGGGAACTGTCCACCAAGATCGACGGCAAGTGGCGTACCTCGATTCTGGTCGAGCCGGAGAACGGGCGACTTCCGGACATGACCCCCGAGGCCCTGGCGAGGCTCGCCGAGAGGGCGGCTTTCGGTCAGCCGAACACCGGCACCGCGTGGTGGATCGACGACGAGTGGGGTCCCTACGACGACATCGAGATGCGGCCGGCGGCCGAGCGCTGCTTGCTCGGTTTCACCGGTGCCACCCCCACGTTTCCGGCTCTCTACAACAACTACAAGCAGATCGTGCAGACCGACGACTACGTGATGATCCTCATAGAGATGAATCACGACAGCCGCATCGTTCGTCTGAACTCGGAGCATCCGCCCGCCCACATCAAGCGGTGGCTCGGAGACTCGATCGGTTGGTGGGAAGGCGACACACTGGTGGTCGAGAGCACGAACTTCCGGTCGTTTACGCAGGGCCGCGGTGGCTCGGAGAACATGAAGGTCACGGAACGCTTCACCAAGCAGGCGAACGGCGAGGTGCTCTACCGCTTCACAGTCGACGACCCCGCCGTTTGGACGGCACCGTGGACAGGTGAGTACATCTGGCGCACGACCGGCGAGAGCGTCTACGAGTACGCGTGCCACGAGGGCAACTACGCCATGGGCAACGTCATGCGCGGAGCCCGTCTTCTCGAGCAGGAAGCGTTGTCGAAGCGAGGCACCGGGAGTGGGGACGAGTGAAGCTGGAGACGATCGACTACGAGAAGCGGGGGCACGTCGCCTACGTCGCCCTTAATCGGCCTGACAAGCTCAACGCGATGAACGATCGGCTGCACGCCGAGCTGGCGGTGGCGTGGGCCGACTTCCGAGACGACCCCGAGATGAGGGTCGCCATTCTGTCGGGGCGCGGGAAGTGCTTCAGCGCCGGCGCCGATCTGTCGGGCGGGGCTCCCCAGGAGCGCTTCGAGTACACGGGCAACTATCCCGACATCACACGAACGCAGGGGGTCTACAAACCCATCATCGCGGCTTTGCACGGGCACGTCATCGGCTATGGCATGTGGATCGCCATGGATGCCGACATCCGCATCGGCACGCCTGACGTCTCGTTCTGGCTGCCCGAGCCGCAGTGGGGCATCGCCACCATCCCCTCAGGGTGGTTCCCCAAGATGATGCCGTGGGCGATCGCCTCCGAGCTTCTGCTCCAGGCCGGCCGGGTATCGGCTGAGCGTGCCCACGAGGTGGGAATCCTCAACCAGGTCGTGCCTGGTGACGAGCTCATGAGCGCGGCCGAAGAGGTCGCTGAGCGCATAGCCGGCCTGAGCCCGGTCGCCGTGCAGGGCATGAAGGAGATGATGGTCCGCGCGGCTGGGCTCGAAGACGGCGACATCGATGAGATCACGGGCTCCGTGCAGAACCGGGTGATGAACTCAGAAGACCGCCAGGCTGGCGGCCGTGCCTTCGCGGAGCGTCGGCCGGTGCAGTGGCCAGGGCGCTAGCGCAACCCGTGGTCGCTACCACGGGCCGCACTAGCTTGTTGTCCCTCCGGGGGCGCTGGCCGCGCAGGCCCGGAACCCGAGGGGAGGGCTGCGGCCCGTGCTACTTGCACGGGTTGCGCTAGCACCCCGTTGCTCAGCGGCCCGACACATTCGGGCTGCTTGGCTGCAGCTCAACGAGGTCGAGGCTGTTGGCGCCGTCGATGATCATGGCGAATGCCCGGGCGACCGCCTCGAGCCCGGCGGCCGGTACCAGATCAGCGACGTCACCATCGGTGTGCTTGTGCTCGGGCGACCGTATGAGCTGCACCGACGGGGCGTCTCGGTCGATCGCCATCATCTCGCCGGTCGCTCGGCCAGCCCGATCATCACCGCCATGCCGGAGGCGTTGTCGAGCGCTGCGTCGTAGTAGCCGTCCATGTGCGCCATCACGTAGATGGTCTCGTCGGTAGAGCCCGGCAGGGTGGCGTAGATGCTGGGGCTGGTCAGTCCCTCTCGCCGCCCGGAATCGAGTGTGTACCGCATCCTGAAGGCCCACGATCTGATCGGCCTGCAGGCGATCGGGGCCGAGTTTGACGACCGCACGACCATTGAGTTCACACGGCTCGTAGCAGAGGAGATGGGCGGCTACGTGCCTGCGCCGGCTTTCGTCTAGTCGCGACCAGAATCCCAGCTTACGCAAACGGGTCGGTACCGGTCTTCATGACCGGCCCGACGCGGCTGCGATCTGGATTCCGGCTGTCCGCGTAGGGGTAAAGCGCCTTGCCGATGACGCGCTCGAGCTCCGGATACTTCTCAAGCAGGTGAGCCGAGGTGCCCTCGTAGTCGTGCTGGACGCGCATGTAGCTGCGCATGTAGTTCTGCACCAGCGTCACGCGCAGGCCCGGATTCGACCGTGCTTCGGAGGCATGCCAGGTCGCGCCGTTCCAGATCGCCAGCGATCCGGCCTTGGCGATCAATGGCACGAACTTGAAAGGCGTGTTCTCGAGACTCGATTCGTGCGGCAGGGTGGCCCTGCCGTAGTGGTGACTTCCGGGCACGAACACCGTGGGTCCGTCGGCTGAGCCTTCGTAGTCGGTGCAGATCCACGATGCGTTGCACATGTGGGCGATGTGCCCGGCTCCCGGGGGAATGCCATGAGAGTCGCTGTGCAGCCCCAGGCCTTTGGCGCCGCCGGCCTTGATGATCCAGGTCTGACCTGAGAACACGGCGCTCTGTCCGAGCAGCCAGCGCACCAACGTGAGGTTCACCGGGTTGATGGCGGCCTCGACAAACACCTCGTCCTCCTCGAGGAGGTCCCAGCTGTTGCGGCCCGTCTCGTCCCTCGATGAGGTCGCGGTGCGGTAGTCGCCGATCTCGATGCCGTTGCGCTTCTCGCAGGTGCGAATGATGGCGTCACGCAACCGGTCAGCGAAGCCCCGACTCGAGTGCATCTTCTCCGGCGGCACCGCAGTCATGCCGTAGGCCTCGAGCTCGACAACGTGCTCGTGCAGCTCGTATGTCTCGATATCCCGCATGAGGTTGTCGACGTCGGGGTATACGTTGTAGTCAGCGAGTGCCATTGAAGATCTCCAGTATTGTCGTCGGGTGCCGCAGCATCGTAGCGAACAGAACGTAGTATCGACGTTGCGATGAACGACCCACGCGCAGGGCGGCGTCCGCCTTTCCGGCCAGAGATCGAACTGCTGGAGCAGAACGGGATCACCGGAGTCGCCTTCAAACGTCTCCACGACCCCGACGTGATCCCTCTGTGGTTCGGCGAAGGGGATTGTCCTACACCGCCGTTCATTCGTCAGGCGACGAAGGCGGCGCTGGACGAGGGGAACACGTTCTACAACCACACCCGCGGATGCCAGGAGCTACGCGACGCCATCAAGGTCTACCTCGACGGTCTCTATGGTGTCGACGTTCATCCGGACCGCATCAGCGTCCCGGGCTCTGCCATGCTCGGCATCACCATTGCCGCGCAGTTTGCGCTGTCGTCTGGAGATCACGCGCTCGTCGTCTCGCCGGTGTGGCCGAACATCTACAACGTGTTCCAGGTGACAGGGGCGGATGTCTCGCATGTCAGGCAACGACAGACACCGGAGGGTTGGCGTCTCGATCTCGAAGATCTGCGGGCCGAGATCCGACCCAACACGCAAGCGATCTTCGTGAACTCCCCGTGCAATCCAACGGGCTGGATCATGCGCCGTGCTGAGCAGCGGGAGCTACTCGATCTGTGCAGGGAGCGAGGGCTGGTTCTCATCGCGGACGAGGTCTATCACCGGACCGTCTTTGACGCCCCCGTTGCACCCTCTTTCCTGGAGATCGCGGACGACGAGGACCCCGTCATCGTGGTCAATGGATTCTCCAAGGCCTGGGCGATGACCGGCTGGCGGATCGGCTGGGTGGTGGCGCCGCGTCGGCACGCCGTGCAGTGGGCGGCCCTGTCGGAGTGCTTCAACACCGGCACGGCGGTCTTTACCCAACACAGTGGCATCGCCGCCCTCACCGAGGGCGAGGACTTCGTACGTGAGCTGCAGGCTCAGTACAGCCGTGGCCGCGACATCGTCGATCACTACCTCAAGGACCATCCGCGAGTTCGCTACAGCACTCCTGAAGGGGCCTTCTATGGTTTCCCCGAGGTTGAAGGCCTGCGTGACTCTCTTGCCTTCGTCGAGGATGTTCTGGAGCAGACGAACGTCGGCCTGGCGCCAGGTTTCACGTTTGGGCCGGGCAACGAGTCCTACTTCCGGCTGTGCTTTGCGCAGTCCCACGATCGGCTCGAGCGGGCCCTCGGCGGGGTGGTGCAATACATCGAGCGCCACGGTTGAGAAGGCTATCGGGCTGGTGCTTGCGTGGGGCCGTCGCGATGCGGCGTCGCCGCGTTCACGACGAGGAGAACAGCGAGGTTCACCAGCAAGGCGGGCAACACGGCGTCAACGCTGGCCATGCTGCTGCCGGACGCTATCCACTCGTAGGTCAGCGCAATCTTCCACAGTAGCGCCGAGCCAAGGCCGGCGCCCATGCCCGCGACCACCGCCCTGGCCTTGGTGGCAGGGAACATCAGCGCACACACCATCGCAGGGGTGATTGTCACGCCGTAGAGGGTGTAGGCATAGAGGGCCATTGAGAAGAAACGGTCACTCGAGTAGGCCAGCGCCAACGCCACCAGACCGAAGACGACCACCAGGCCTCGTTGCCGTTTCGGCGTCGTCATGCCGCCGGCGAGGTCGGTGGCCGCGGTGGTGGAGCAGGCGAGCAGGAAGGAGTCGGCCGTGGACACGATCACCGCGATCACCGTCGAAGCGAGCAGGATCCCGATGAAGGCCGGCAGCAGGGTGAAGGCGGTCTCGACGATCACGTGGCCCGGGTTCGCTAGAGGCTCCGGCAGCATGGCTCTGCCGAAAAAGGCGATGGCGATGATCGCGGTCTCGAGCACGACGAGGCCCGCGAAGGTCGCTAGCGCCGCGCGCTTGGCTGTGGCAGGCGAGCGGGCAGCGAGGAAGCGCTGCATCAGATTGGCGTCGCCGAGGATCAGGAGAAAGCTCGGCAGCAGGACATTGATCCAGCCGATGCCGCCCGCTGGGTGCGCGAGGCTCAGCATGGAGTCGGGCATCGGTTGGGTGGCCGGATCCCAGTGCAGCCCTAGGTAGCCGACGCCGAGCAGGATGCCAGCGGACATCACGACCCCGTTGACCACGTCGGTCCAGGCCACACTGACCAGGCCCGCCAACGCGGTGTAGAGGATGACGAAGAAGGCGAAGGCGATCGGCCAGGCGTTTTGTTCGCCGAAGCCGAGGTCGATACCGGGGAACAGGCGCTCGGAGATCGCGGCGCCGGCGCGGTACTGGTAGGAGACGATGATCATGTAGGCGCCTAACAACGCCAGGGCGCCCAGTCTTTGGGCGTGGGGGCCGAACTTCAGACCCAAGATCTGCGGCACGCTGGCTGCGGGTAGTGCGCGCACCCGTGGCGCGACGAAGGCCAGCAGCAGCATGCCGAGGGCGCCTGAGATCGGCAGGAAGAAGGCGATCGCCCCGAACTCGTAGGTGAACTCTGCGTTGCCGAAGATGGAGCCGGTGCCGATCCAGGTGGCGACCAGGGTTCCCGACAGGATCCAGGCGTTGAGACCGCGGCCGGCGAGCGCGAAGTCCTCGGCCGTCTTGACGCGGCGCGCGTGCCACGCGCCGAGCATCGTCATGCCGAGGAGAAGGCCTACGACGACGATGGGGGTCCACTCCACGCGGCCACTCTAGCCCGTTGCAGGTGCCCGAATCGCCTCCCTGTAAGCTAACTCGCGATTTCAGCGACTGGAAGGAGGGGCAGGTGGAGTTCGACGAAGTGGTATTAGGGCGGCGCAGCATTCGCGGCTACAGACAGGACCCGGTCCCGCGTCGCGTGATCGAGGAGGTCCTCGAGCTCGCGACGCGCGCACCGTCGTCGATGAACACTCAGCCCTGGCACTTCTTCGTCGTGTCCGGAGCACCGCTCGACCGTATTCGGGCCGGGAACACCGAGCGTAACCTCGCCGGCGTACCGGATTCTCGTGAGTTTCGGACTCGTGGACCCTACGAAGGTGTGCACCGCGAGCGCCAGATAGAGATCGCCGTGCAGCTGTTTCAGGCCATGGGTATCGAGCGTCACGACAAGGATGGACGTCAGGACTGGGTGCTTCGGGGTTTCCGCCAGTTCGACGCGCCGGTCTCGGTCGTTGTCACATACGACAAGTCGCTTGAGGGCAGCGACATCGCGCCATTCGATGCCGGTGCGGTCACCAACGCGCTGGTGAACGCGGCGTGGTCCAGAGGCCTGGGTTGCGTTGTGAACAGCCAGGGCATCATGCAGTCTCCTGTGGTCCGGGAGCATGCCCGGATCCCGGACGATCAGGTCATCCAGATCTGCGTCGCGATGGGCTACCCGGACGACCGTTTCCCGGCCAACGCCGTGGTGTCGAGGCGCCGGCAGGTCGACGAGGTGGTGACGTTCGTCGGCTTTGACGAGGAGTGTGTTGGTTAGCTTGTTGCGGACCGCGTCCGCGCGTCGGATCGCGTTCGTCACCTTCGCCCTGGTCGCGTGCTCGGAGCCGCGGCCCACGCCTGAGGTGGGTCCCGACAGCGACTGGCGCCACTACAACGGCAATCTGGCGAGCTGGAAGTACTCGCCGCTCGATCAAATCGACAGCGACAACGTCGGATCGCTCGAGGTGGCGTGGCGGCGGCCGGCCGTGGACGAGTCCCGGTTGAGACCCGACCAAGATCTTCCCACCAGTCTGCGCTCGACTCCGCTGAAGGTCGGGTCTGCTCTTTACATCTCCAACGCCTGGGGCCTGGTCGAGGCCTTCGACGCGGGAACTGGCGCGACGATCTGGGTCGAGCGTCAGCTGGAGGAGCCGGGATCTGGGGCTCGAAGCCGAGGCAAGCGGGGTGTGGCCTACTGGGAAAACGGAGAGGATCGGCGAATTCTCTCTATTTCGGGCGAGCACCTGATCGCGCTCGCAGCCGAGACGGGCGCGCCCGCCCTGAGCTTCGGCAAGGACGGTCGAGTCGATCTGTCGGAGGGCATCGGACCGCCGCGCGTCCGCTACCGGTGGACCGGTGTTCCGCTGGTCGTGGGAGACGTGGTGATCGTCGGCAGCTCGATGACCGACGACCCGCCGGTGAAGCGCCAGCCGCCCGGGGACGTCAGAGCCTACGACGTCCGCTCTGGGGAGCTCTTGTGGACCTTCCACGTGATTCCGCGCGAAGGCGAGCCCGGCACCGAAACCTGGGAGGAGGAATCCTGGCGCTACTCGGGCCACGCCAATCTGTGGACGCTGATGAGCGCTGACGAGGAGTCGGGCTACGTCTATCTACCGCTGTCGAGCCCCACCGGCGACATGTACGGGGGTCACCGCCTTGGCGACAACCTGTACGGCCAGAGCCTGGTGTGTGTGGAGGCAACGACCGGCAGGCGTGTCTGGCACCAACAGCTGGTCCACCACGGTCTGTGGGACTACGATCTGCCGGCTGCACCTGTCCTCGCCGATATCGTCGTGGATGGAGAGCCCGTCAAGGCTGTCGTTCAGATCACGAAACAGGCGTTCACCTTCGTCTTCGACCGCCTGACCGGCGAGCCCGTCTGGCCGATCAAGGAGCTGCCGGTGCCGCGCTCGAACGTGCCTGGGGAGCGAACCGCGCCGACACAACCCTTCCCGACTCGACCGCCGCCCTTCGATCGGCAGGGTGTTGCGATCGACGATCTCATCGACTTCACTCCTGAACTGCGCACTGCGGCCCTGGAGATCGCCGGGCGCTACGTCATCGGGCCGATGTTCACGCCGCCATCGGTACGCGGAGATGCTTTGGGCGATACCCTCGGCACGCTGCAGCTGCCGGGATCGCAGGGTGGCGCCGACGTGCAGGGAGCGGCCTACGATCCCGACACGGGTTGGCTGTATGTCCCTTCGATCACCGTCCCGTTCGCCGCTGATGTCGTGGCTGGTGATCCGGGCCGCACCGACCTTCGCTACCGCAGAGGAACGAGGCAGTGGGTACCGGGTCCGGAAGGCTTGCCGCTACTTAAGCCCCCCTACGGGCGGATTACGGCGATCGATCTCAATCGCGGCGAGCACGTGTGGATGGTGCCGAACGGCGACGGTCCTCGCGACCACCCGCTGCTCGCCGGCCTCGACCTGCCACCCCTGGGCAGCCCCGGTCGCGCCGCGCCGCTCGTGACGAAGACACTGCTTTTCATCGGCGAGGGATCCTCTGGCCGGGGTGGGGGAGGAAACCGCGTACCTGAAGGGATGTCGCCCAACCACATACCAGGGGGTGGAGCGAACTTGCTGCGCGCCTACGACAAGGAGAGCGGAGAGGTGGTGTGGCGTTTCGAGCTCGGCGCTCGCGCCACCGGCGCACCCATGACCTATCTTCACCAGGGCCGTCAGTATCTGGTGGTCGCGGTAGGGGGTCCTGACGCTGTTGCCGGTTTAGTGGCTCTCGCTCTGCCTGTATCGGGCACAGGGTAATCCCGTTGTCGCAATCACTTGGACAGGAGGTCACGCTGTGCCAGCGGCGGGTCCGAAGCACGACATTTCTGACACTCCTAGTCCTCTCGTCCTCGCTGGCATTCGCCCAGGTAGACGAGGCCTCGAAGAGTCGATGGTCGCGCGCCCTGGCGGAGGTCGATCCAGAGCTCCCCGTCGGCACCGACGAGGTCGCTCGATGGCACGCGGCGAAGGATCTGCTGGGACCGACCTTCGCGGGGACTCCCTCGTGGCGGATCTACGTGCGGCCCGGGGACTACCTCTACCTGTCTCGAAGCTTCCGTCGAGTCGACCGAGACCTACCAGGTGATCGCCTACCTGCGAGGGCATCACTACGCAACGTCCCAGGACGAGTGGATCTACCTCGTCACCCACACCGACGGCCCGTCGATCTCGCAGGACAATGGCGGCTACGGCATTCTCGGCGTCGTCCACTACCTCTCCCAGATCCCGCAGAGCGAGCGTTCCCGTACGCTCATACTCCTCTTCGACAACCGGCACTACATGCCGGGCATGGAGCGTGTCTTCGCCGAGCAAGGACTGGCGCCGCGACCACTCGCGGCTACACGCCACCGACAACGATCATCCATGCCGACCACTTCGTGCGTCAGGTGGCCACGATGACTCAGCTGGTGGGCGGTCTGATGGCGGCGGATCTGGACCAGATCAGGCCCCGGGCGACGAGTCCCAGGGGTCGAGGAGGGACCCGATGAGCGAGATCACCAGAAAGCGCTTCCTCGGCCTCGGTGCGCTTTCGACCGCGGGTGTCGCGGCCGGATGTGCTCCCGCCGCAGATCAGAGCGGCCTGGCGCCGGATCAGATCGTCGTGAACGCGAACGTGCTGACGCAGGACGACGTCCGTCCACGCGCCGAAGCCTTCGCGATCCGGGCTGGACGCTTTGTCGCTGTCGGCTCCAACGACGACGTCACGAACCTCGCCGCTGCGGGAACCGAGAGAATCGATGCCGCGGGCTCGACCATCGTTCCGGGGTTCATCGACGCGCACTCGCACCCGTCGGGTGCCGGCCTCGACGCGCTGCGCAACGTCGACACGAACCTCGGCAGCGTCGCGCGAATCCAGGACGCACTGCGTGAGCGCGCTCGACAGACGCAACCCGGTGAGTGGATCGTCGGCTTCATGTACGACGACACGAAGCAGGAGGAAGGCCGTCCGGTTCTGCGAACCGACCTCGACGCGGTGTCGACGGAGCACCCGATCGTGGTGCGCCACCGTGGGGGTCACACGGCGGTGTACAACTCGAAGGCATTCGAACTCGCGGGCGTGACGGTTGCGACGAAGGATCCCTTCGGCGGGCACTTCTACCGCGCCGATGGCGAGCTCACCGGCAAGGTGGCCGAACGTGCCCGCGCCGCTTTCGAGGTTCCGAGCAGCTCGACACGTGATGAACGCTCCCGGGGCGTGGCGGCGATCTGCAAGAAGATGAACGCAGCGGGGTTGACTTCGGTACATCAGGCCAGCACGGGCGCGCGCGACTTCGTCGCCTACCAGGACGCACGCGGCGCCGGCGAGCTCAGCCTACGCATGAACCTGTTCGCGCGCGGCGATGCCTTCTCGTCGTTGAATGCTGCCGGCATGCGGACCGGCTTTGGTGACGAGTGGCTTCGTATCGGGCCGGTCAAGTACGTGGCAGATGGATCGGCGTCGGAACGAACGATGGCGATGAGTACCCCGTATGCCGGTCGCCCGGACGATTTCGGCATCTCGACGATGACGCAGGAGGACGTGGACCGGGTCGTCGACGAGGCGCACCAGGCCGGCTGGCAGATTGCGATTCACGCCAACGGCGACGTCACCATCGACAAGGTGCTCAACGCCTACGAGCGTGCCCAACAGAGGTGGCCGCGCGAAGACGCCCGACACCGGCTGGAGCATTGCTCGCTCGTCAATCCCGACCTCTTGCGGCGGATTGCCGCCGGCGGCTACATTCCTGCCCCGTTTTATACCTACGCCCATTACCACGGCGAGAAGTGGATCGAGTACGGCGAGGAGAAGATGGAGTGGATGTTCGCCCACCGCTCGTTCATGGACTACGGCATCATGGTGGCGCCGGCCTCCGACCACAGCCCCGGCCCGTATGAGCCCCTAATGGCGCTGCAGTCGATGGTGACGCGGAAGGACTTCTCGGGTCTGGTGTGGGGACCGAGCCAGCGTGTCTCACTGGAGCAGGCGCTGAAGATCTGCACGATGCACGGGGCGTACGCCTCGCACGAGGAAGACCTCAAAGGCTCGATCGCGCCAGGGAAGCTAGCCGACTTCGTCCTGCTCGCCGAGAGTCCTTACGACGTCGATACCGACGCCATCAAGGAGATTCCTGTCGTGCGTACGGTCGTCGGCGGGCGAACGGTCTACGAAGCCTGAGGTGGCACTCAGGCCTCGGGACTACTCCGCGCGTTCCCCTGTTGCGGGGAAGTCGCCGAAGTCACTGGCGAACGAGCCGCTCATCGAGTCTCCGTCGACGGTTCCCGAGAAGCTGAGCACTAGATCCTGGCCGCCGATGTCGATCGTGACCTGAAATTCGACGGCGTCGCCGTCAGCGCTCACCGTGTCGAGCGCGACGTCGCCCGCCGGACTGCCGAAGCTACCGCTGAAGGCTCCCGCGCTTGCTGCGATCGACAGAGTCGGGGTCTGGGTGCCCTGCGGCGTATTGATGGTCATGGTCCAGGAGCCGACCGCGGCAGGTGCTGGAGGGGCGGCAGCCGCGCCGCCACCACCGCCGCCGGTGGAAGCACAACCGAGCTGAAAAACCACAAGAGCGAGGACCGTGAGCGAAGCCTTCAAAGATAGTTTTTTCACGCCGTTTCCTTTTCGAGAGCACTGTCCGAGCACGGATCGCCCAGCTGTTACCCGCGGGATTAGCGGCGAGTATCGCACCGGGGATAGGGGAAGTCGAGGTCGTGGCCTCGCGAGTACACGATGGCGTTGCCCTTCTTGCCAACCGCTTCGAGGACCCCGACGTGGCGCAGGCAACAGGCCATCTGCTGTGCCAGCCGGCGGGGTCGTCGCAGCGCGTCGGCGAGCTCGGCCGTTATGGACTGGGAGGACGCCGCGCTGGGCGTCAACTGATAGAGCGCGCAGGTTCAGGCCAGCCACTGGAAAGGTAAGCTCGCGCCTCGACGAGGGTGGGTGCATCGTCGCCGGCAGCGACGAGCCTACGCAGCAGTGAACGAGAGCACGGAGGCAGCGCATGGCGTCACACCACGACGAAGAGATCATCCAGGCGAACGGCATCGAGATCTGTACCGATTCGTTCGGTGATCGCCACGACCCGGCCATCCTGCTGATCATGGGGGCGGGTGCCTCCATGATCCTCTGGGCCGACACCTTCTGCGAGCGGCTCGCAGAGGGTGGACGGTTGGTCATCCGGTTCGACAACCGCGACACCGGGCGCACCACCTGTTGCCCTCTCGGCGAGCCGAACTACTCGATGCAGGACATGGCCGACGATGCCGTTGCGGTGCTCGACCACTATGGCGTCGACAAGGCGCACATAGCGGGAGCTTCGATGGGCGGCATGATTGCCCAGCTGGTCGGGCTGAACCATCCGGAACGTGTGCTGACCCTGATTCCGATCATGTCGTCACCCGATCCCGGAGCGGTCAGCGACGCGATGGAAGGCAAGGAGACCCGATACTCGCTGTCCCCGCCGAGCGCGGTGGTCTTCGCAGCACTTGCGGCGGCCGCGACGCTCGATTGGTCGGATCGTGAGGCGGTCCTGGACAACCGAGTCGAGATGTTCAAGGTGCTGTCCGGCTCGGCCCATCCCTATGACGAAGCTGCGAGCCGCGAGCTGTTCGGTCGGGAGATCGATCGGGCGAACGACTTTCCCGCGAGCCAGAACCACGGTCTCGTCGTTGCTGCCACCGAACGGTGGCACGATCGACTCGACACGATCGGTGTGCCGACCCTCGTAATCCACGGCACCGAGGACCCGATCCTGCCCTTCGACCACGGCCAAGCCATCGCCGACGCCATTGCGGGCGCGAAGCTGTTGGCGATGCCCGGCGTGGGCCACGAGCTACCCGAGGGGGAGCTCGACACCATCGTTCCCGCTATTCTCGAGGTGATGGGTTGAAGGATCGGCCACGAGTCGAGCCGTAGGAGCCGCACGATGACAGAGCGGTTGGTGCGCAAGGCTGTCGCGTCGCGGTCCGTGGCGACCGAGCTCGACTACGAGGTCGTGGTCATCGGCGGCGGTGTTGGAGGCATCTACCAGATCAAGAAGCTTCTCGATATGGGCGTCGAGGCGACGGTTCTCGAGGGAGGCGAGGACCTGGGCGGCACCTGGTTCTGGAACCGCTACCCGGGTGCTCGCTTCGACTCGGAAAGCTACACCTACGGCTACTCGTTCTCGCGCGAGCTGCTCGACGAGTGGCACTGGAAGGAGCGATTCTCCGGCCAGCCCGAGAATCTCCGCTATCTCAACTACGTGGCGGACAAGTTCGGGCTGCGAGACCACATGCGGTTCAACTGCCGCGTCGCCGCCATGAGCTTCGACGAGGTGGCGCACACCTGGCGGCTCGAGCTCGAGGACGGCCGAGACCTCGCCTGCCGCTTCGTCGTCACCGCCCTCGGTCCGCTCTCGATCCCCACCCTGCCGCGCTACCCCGGAATGGACGATTTCACGGGCGAGTCGTTTCACACCTTCGACTGGCCGAAGGAGCCGGTGGCGCTCGAGGGGAAACGCGTCGCCGTCATCGGCACCGGTGCGACGGGCATCCAGGTCATTGGCGAGATCGCCGACAAGGTGGGGCAGCTCACCGTCTTTCAGCGCCGGCCAAATTGGGCGGCGCCGCTACACAACGCGCCCATCTCGGAGGAGGAGATGGCCGGCATCTGCGAGCGCTACGACGAGATCTTCTCTGCCTGCGCACGGACCCCGGGTGGGTTCGAGCACGAGCCCGACCGACGCGGGTTCTACGACGTCTCACGCGAGGAGCGCATCGCACTGTGGAACAGGCTCTACGGTGAGCCCGGCTTCGGTATCTGGCTGCGCAACTTCGTCGAGATCTTCACCGACGAGGAGGCCAACGCCGAGTTCTCGGCCTACATCGCCGACCGTATCCGCGAGCGCGTCGACGACCCGGAGCTGGCCGAGAAGCTGATTCCGCGCGACCACGGCTTCGGCATCCAGCGGGTGCCGCTCGAGACCCACTACTACGAGGCCTACAACCGCGACAACGTGCGCCTCATCGACATCAGCGAGACTCCGATCGAGGAGATCACCGCGTCAGGCCTGCGTACGTCGGATCGCGAATTCGACTTCGACATCATCGTCTACGCGACCGGATTCGACGCCATCACCGGCGCCTACGATCGCATCGACATCACCGGGGTCGGCGGCAGGAAGTTGCGCGACAAGTGGGCCGATGGACCCGTGACGTACCTCGGTGTGCTGGTGAGCGAGTTCCCGAACCTGGTGATGGTGGCGGGCCCGCAGAGCGGCTCGGCGTCCACCAACTTCCCGCGGGGCATCGAGTCGGGCGTCGACTGGATCAGCGACATGTTGAGCTACGTGCTCGAGCGGTGCCACACGCGCCGGGAGGCCACCGCCGAGGCCGAGCGGCAGTGGACGACCCACGTCGAGAAGATGTACAGCCGCATGCTGATGCGCAAGGCCAAGGGTTGGTTCACCGGCTACAACTCGAACGTCGACGGCCACGAGCACGGCAAGACCCGCTACGTCGTCTACAACGGCGGCTCGCCGAAGTTCATGACGAAGCTCGCCGAGGTCGCTGCCCGCGACTACGAGGGAGTCAGCTTCGAATGAGCGGGAGGGGATGGGAGCACCGCCACCGGGAGGGGGTGGCCGCGTTCGTCTGACATCGCCTGGCTCGGCGTACACTTCGAAGGTGGACTTCAGCGTCGTGATTCCGACGTGCAATCGGCCGACCTCGTTGGCCGACTGCCTAGATTCCCTCAGCGCCCTCGAGGCGACGACGGGGAGGCCGAAGTAGCGTTGGGCGCGGCCCAACGCACCCTTGATCAGACGATTGACCTCGGGGCTAGGCCGGAGAAGAAACCGCTCCTGGATCGTCCTGCAGGTAACCTCGACAAGCTGATGCGCAAGCAGACAACGAATTCTTCGGCCCATGTGTCGAGGAAAGACGCAAACTATGTCGGGCACCTCTCCCGCCTTGCGGGGTTATTGAACTAGCTCCAGCATGGTGCCGTCGGGATCCCTGAAGCACGCGAATCTCGTCGGGCGCTGACCCTCTATCGAGACGGTGGCGGGTTCGGAGAGGAACTCGACCCCCTCTGCCTGTAGGCGCGCGATCTCCGCGTCCAGATCGTCGGTGGCGAGTGCGATACGGGCGATTCCGAGATGGTAGAGGTGCGGGTAGGGCGGTGACGGGTCGGTCGGCTCTTGCCATTCGAGCAGATCCAGCATCAGCGGACCGGTCGCGGTCGGCAGAACGAGGAGCGCGCCCTTCACCCGGTAGGGCGGCATGCCCACTGCCGCCGCGACCTCGGCGGTGTTGGTCGGCGGGACGTCGATGGCACGCTTGAAGCCCAACAGCTCGTAGAAGCGCAGCGAGCGGTCGAAGTCGCTGCAGTTGACGTTGACGTGGACGAGACCGACGATGCTCATCGGGACTGGCTGATCGTGGCGCCGTCGTCGACGACGAGCTCGGCGCCGTTGATGTGCTTGGACTCGTCGGAGGCGAGGAACAGGACCAGGTTGGCGACGTCGTCGGGCTCGCCGATGCCCATCGCGATGCGGGCGGCCTCCGGGTCGTCTTGCTCCATGAGCTTGAAGCCGGAGAGCTCCTCCAGAGCGGTGTGCACCATCGGGGTCGAGATGCTGCCAGGATGTATCGAGTTGCATCGGATTCCGTTGTTCTGCTCCCGGCAGTGCATGGCGATCGACTTCGTCATCGAGCGGATGCCGCCCTTTGCGGCCGAGTAGGCGAGGTAGGGCGAGATACCCACCAGAGCCGCAATCGACGACATGTTGATGATCGAGCCGCCGCCACTCTCCACCATGGCCGGGATGGCGTACCGGCAGCCGAAGAAGGTGCCGTCGAGGTGTACCCGCAGCGTGTCGCGCCACTGCTCGGTGGACGTCGTCTCGATCGAGGCGATGTGAGCGATGCCGGCGTTCGAGACCAGCACGTCGAGGCGACCGAGCTTGGAGACCGTGTGCTCGATGAGGCTCGGCCACGAATCCTCGTCGCCGACGTCCTGGGAAACGAATACGGCGTCGCACCGCTCTGCCACCTCGGCGCCGGCCTCAGCGTTGATATCCGTCAGGACCAGGCGCGCGCCCTCTTCAGCGAGGCGCAGCGCGTCCGCCTTCCCCAGACCGGAGGCGGCACCGGTGATGATGACGACCTTGTCGGCGACTCGGCCGGCGTTTGTGTGGGCTGCCAGCATGGTCCGCGCGCCTCCGCGCTCAGGCCCTCGGAACGAAGGCGAGGAAACGGCGTGGGTTGTCGACCAGGATCTTGCGGATGCTCTCCTCCCCAATGCCGGCGAACCGCAGCTTGGGCACGAACTGCATCAGCACCGAGGCCCAGCCGTGACCGTAGTTGCGGTTGAACTGGCGCACGTTGCCCTGGTCGGAAGACAGCAGGATGTGGTCTTCGAGGCCGGCCTCGAGCAGATCCTGCACCATGCGCACCTTGTCCGCCGCCGGGATGTCCGACCGACCCATTTCGTGCCCGAGGGTGTCGAGGCCGATGAACGCGCCCCGACGAGCGATCTCCCTGTGGGTGGCGAACGGGTCGTGCTCGGGCTTGATCGTCGCCATGTGCCCGATGACGAGGTGTGAGAAGTTGACGCCCACCTCGTCGTAGATGTCCATCTGATCCATGGCGCAGCTCGGGCAGCTCTCGTGTGGGGTGTGGGTGAAGATCGGCAGGCCGGTCTCGAGGTGCGCACGAGCGATCGCGCGGTGCACGCGGCGCTCGTCGGGACGCATCTCGAGCGACGAGGCGATCTCGCCGAAGGCGCCCCAGCACTGTGCGGCGGCGTCGGCGACCAGCTCCTCGACCAGCTCGTCCTCCGACATCTCCGCGACCCGCACCGGATAGAGCGCGAACCCGACGTCCTGGAAGTAGCTACCGGCCGCGACGATCCGCACGTCGCTGCGCGCCGCGATGGCCTCGAGGTTGGCGACCTGCTCGGGGGTGCGTCGGCCGGTCGCCGAATCGACGATGCAGCCGAGCCCACCCCAGGCGCACTGGCGAAGCTCTTCGACTGCCAGGTCGATGTCTTCGCGGCCGACGTGCTCGTGAAACAGTGTCGCCCCGTTGGCGAGGGATCGCGGGTCGAGGTCGCCCCGCAGGGTGCGAATGATCGAGCCGTCGCCAAACGCCGGCGGCTCAGCGCTGGTGAAGGTCTGCTGAGATCGAGCAGGGCGGACCCCGGCGGCGACGACTCCGGCGGCGGCCGTGCCGAGTAGGTGTAGAGCCTGCCGACGGGTGTGATCGGGTCGATCTCTCGGAACCGTCATGGGCATCAGGTGAAGTCGAGAAAGTAGGGCGGCTGGATGCCAGTGATCCTGTCGAGGCTCGCTCGGGGCCCGCGGGCGGCGAAGGCGATGCCATCGTCGGACGGAGCGAATCGCAGTTGCTCGAGCACTTTGCGCGGGATCATTCCCAGATCGGTGACGGTCATCGCGAAGCAGCCACGTTCGGTCAGATGAAGCCCGAGCTGGTGCAACGCCGCCGCGACCTGGTCCTCCGAGCAGTCCGGCGCGTGCAGCATCTGCAGTTGACCGATCGGTCGGAGACGGTGGTCGTTGATCGCCATGCTCGACAGGTTGAAGCAGCAGAGACACCGGGCCTCGTCGCCGAAGTCGTAGAGGTGAGTGGCGGATGCCGGGTTCCCTGGCATCAGGTACTGCTCGGCGAGGCTCGCTTCGAGGGCGAAGGAGAGCTCGTAGCCCGAGCGGAGCTCGTCGTCGAGCTCTGCGAGGCTCGTGGGCTTCGTGACGGTCGCGTGACCCTCGGGGGCGCGGATCGCCGTCTCATTCCCTCCGTCATCGAGCTGCAGCTCGGCCCAGGGCGGTGGATCTGCGAGCGGCGCGAAGGGGTCCTTGTCGAGCCGGCGGCTCCAGATCGGTGTGCGGTGGAAACGGTCGACGCCCCAATCGGCGATCCGATCGAACGTCGACTGCACCGCGGGCGACCCTGCGTGGTCGTCGTGAAACGTCGACACGATGAGATCCGCACCCCGTTCTTCGAACACCAGCCGGTTGATGCCCTCCAGAACCCAGCTTCCGAGCCCGCGCCGCCGGTGCTCGGCCGACACCGTGAAGACCGACACGTAGTAGGCCTCGAGCGGCTCGCCTCGGACGTAGAGCGTGCGCTCGAAGGCGATCTCGAAACCCACCGGCTCGCCTGCGTCGGCGCAGGCCACAACCGCCAACCAAGAGCTCCCGCCCATGACCTTGGCGAGATAGCTCTCGTCGAAGATGAGGCGCGGTTGGTCGACGTAGTCGAGGGCCCATGCCGCGTCGACCATCGGGACGAAAGTCTCGAGATCCAGGTCCGAGATCGAGGTGATCTCGCCGAGTCGATAGCCGTCGCGTTGGTCCAAGAGCCGAAACATGAACTTCTCACTCTAGCGTGGGCGGCTCGGCCTGCTGGATCCGCGTCAAGGGAGCGCCAGGGCGACGAACTCGCCGTGCGCGGCGCGCGCTCCGACGGCGAGCAGAACGTACTGGCGGCCCTCGTGCTCGTAGCCCATCGGTGGGCTGGTCTGGTTGTGGGGCAGCTCGATCTCGGCCACTGTATCGCCGGTTCGCTTGTCGTAGGCCCGCAGTATCGGGCCGCCTGAGCCGCGCGGCTCCGCGTAGAAACCGGGGCCCTCGCCCACGAAGAGGAGCTCGCCTGTCACCATTGCGCCGGCTCTTCCCGCCTGGCCGGTGCGGGGGATCTCGATCCCTTCGAGCGCCGGGTGCTCGCGAACGTGCTGAGGCGTTTCGCCGTTGGGGACCATCCACAGGTGCTCGCCCGTATTCAGATCGATCGCCGTGATGCGGCCCCAGGGCGGCTTGACGAGTGGCAGCCCCTGGGGGCCCTTGGGACGAATCCCCCCGACGCGGTTGTATGTCAGGTTGGAGCGCGCGGGGTCCGGCTTGCCGACTGCTACCAGTGAGACGTCGGTTACCGAAGGCACGTACAGAACGGCGGTCAGCGGATCGAGTGTCGCGCCCGGCCAGTTGGCCCCGCCCATGATGCCGGGCAGCGCGAGCGTCCCCTGGAGCCCACCTTCCACAGGTAGAGACGGCGGCGTGTAGAGGGGCCCGATCCGGTACCGGCTCATGATCTCCAAGGCCTCGGCTTCGAGCTCCGGGGTGAAGTCGATGAGCATCTCCGCGGTGAAGCCCTGTGGCTCGAACGGTGGCGGCCAGGTGGGATGCGGCTGGGTGGGGGAGGTCTGTTCTCCCTCGACGTCGGTCTGTGGTACCGCCCGCTCCTCGATCGGCCATACGGGCTCGCCGGTCATGCGATCGAACATGTAGACGAAGCCCTGCTTGGTGACCTGCGCCACGGCGGCGATCTCGTGACCGTCGACAACGATGTCAGCGAGGATCGGCGGCGCCGGGATGTCGTAGTCCCACAGGCCGTGGTGGATGAACTGGAAATGCCAGAGGCGCTCACCGGTCGTCGCATCGAGACAGACCAGGCTCTCGGCGAACAGGTTGTCGCCGTGGCGGTGTCCGCCGTAGAAGTCGACGGTAGGGGTCTCCAGGGGCAGATAGACGGTACCGCGCTCGAGATCGGCGGTCAGTGGCGCCCAGGCACCGGTGTTGCCGGTGTAGCGCCACGACTCGTTCTCCCAGGTCGCGTGGCCGAGCTCGCCGGGCCGTGGAACCGTGTGGAACGACCACAGCAGCTCGCCGCTACGCGCGTCCCATCCTCGGATGTCGCCGGGCGGCGCTTCCATGCGGGTGGTAATCGGCGGAAACGTCGAGCCGGTGACGACGACGTCGCCGACCACGATCGGAGGAGAGGTCGACGTGATCGAGTCCCGCCGGGCGTGGTCGCCGAGTCCCTGTGCCATATCGACCGCTCCGTCCGCGCCGAAGTCCGGATCCGGCAGTCCCGACTCGGGGTCTAGCGAGAACAGCTTGAAGGCCCGGGAGATGAAGAACAGACGCTCGATCTCACCATCGGCCCACCACGCGACGCCACGTCCAGAGCCGCCGCGACTGCCCCCGGCACGCTCCCGCTCCTCGGGTGTGAATTTCCACAACAACTCGCCGGTAGCGGGGTCAAGCGCCACGACGCTGCGAATCGTCCCTGCGGTGGCGTACAGCCGCCCGTTGATCATCAGGGGCGTCGTTCGCAGATAGCCGTCGACCATTTCCTGGTCGAGCTCGGCGGAGCTCCAGCGCCAGGCGATTTCGAGCTGGCTGGCGTTGGCGGAGTCGATCTGTGTGAGCGGGGAATACCGGGTACTTGCGGCGTCGCCACCGTAGTAGCGCCACGCGCCGCCCTCGGTGCCTCGCTCGATCGGGGGCGCGCAGGCTACGATCGCAATCGTGACTATGCAGACCCCAACGGCTCGCTCGAGTGAGAGATCGACCAATGCTCTGTTTCCCCGGGAAAGGGCAGAGTCTAGCCGCTCTCGGTGGCTGTCGCGCACGCTGGCCGCGATTTTGGCGGTGAGCACGGTCCCGAGCTTGGTGGCTCAGCCAGCTATTCGCCACAATCGCCTGATCGAGGCGCTCGAACAGGGTGAACCGGCGATCACCGGCGAGGTCTGGACCTTTATCGACCAGGAGCACGGACCTTACGTCATCGACCAGTTGGGGACGCGTCTGGGCGAGCTCGCCCTCGAGCGCAACGATCGTGGGCAGCAGATCCTCGCTCCGATCGTGCGGATTCCGGCGGAGGGCGACCAGAGCCTGCGTTGGATCGTGAAGCAGGTTCTGGAGCGCGGTGCCATGGGCATCATCGTGCCGCAGGTCGAAAACGCCGAGCAGGCGACGCGAATCGTGCAGTCGGTCCGCTATCCGCAGCGCAAGGAATCGCGTTTCCCCACGCCGGTCGGCAGACGGGGCTTCGCAGGGGCACCCCGAACCTGGGGCCTGAAGGTCCTGGACTACCTGCGCGTCGCCGACGCCTGGCCGCTGAATCCCGATGGCGAACTGTTCGTGATGCCGATGATCGAGACCGCCGAGGGCGTGGTGAACGTCACCGAGATCCTCGCGGTCCCGGGTGTCGGCGGGGTGCTGGTGGGACCGAGCGATCTGAGCATGGGTCTCGGCGTCGGGCCCTGGCGCGCCGATGGCCAGGACTTCCTCCCAGCGGAGGCCGAGGCCGCCATTCAAGAGGTGGCTCGGGCATGCGTCGCGAGCCGCAAGTACTGCGGCATGGTCACCTGGAACGAGGCCGAGACCGAGAAGTACCTCGAGGCCGGCTACCGGGTCATCTTTGCCGTCTATCGCCGCTCTTCCGCTGGGCGATGATCTCGCCGTAGTCCGCGTTGGTGAGGTAGGTGACGTTGACGTGGGCGTGGTACATATCGTCGTAGCTACGCTGCCCCCAGCCTACCCACTGTGTGGGATCGGGGTTGGCGGGGTTGGACACGGTGTTGTCGTGCCACGCGGTCAGATGGATGATCGTGCCGCGCGGTAACACGGGCGCGGAAGCCTCGGTGTAGACGTAGTTGACGTGCCAGTTGAAGTCGAAGTTTCCTACGTGGTTCAGCATCTCAACCCGGCCGTCGGGGTAGATCGCTTCCATCGACATCGCCTTGCCCCGTACGTGCATGTGGGGCTGGAAGTTCTCCAGCCGCGCGGCGTTGGGGAGCGGAATATAGGCGTGGTGCACGGTCACCTTGCCGGGCGGGATGTCGAGGGTCTTCATCGACTGCTGCACGCCCATCGGCTGGGCGAGCACCCGGTACTTCGGCACGAAGCCGCGGGGATAGAACCACAGCGCCACGTCGGTGCGATCGCTCACCTCGTTGCCAACCGAGTGGTAGTGGATGTCGAAGGCGATCTTGGCGCCCGCCTTCATCAGCTTGCCCGTGTTGGGGCGGAAAACGTCGCCGATCTTCCCGACCGCGAACTCGCTGAGAAAACTGCCGCGCCCCGGCGTATCGACGACCGGGGTGTGGTCGTCGGCCTCTTCCTGCTGGGTGAGGTAGGCGAGAGCGTGATGCACGATGCGGCGTCCTGGAATCGTCGGTCGGATCTCGATCGCGCGGACCCACCGGTCCTCTGCTAGCCCGCTTTCGACGAACGGTTGGTACCACTGGTCCTGCCCCTCAGCCGCCTGGGTCCACTCGGGCGACGTGATGACGAGATCAGGCTCGGTGCCCAGTCGCTCGGCGAGCAGCCAGACGTCGCCCGGCGGCCACTGCCTAGGAGCGGGAAGGTCCTCCGGATCGCCACGCTTGGCACCCTGGCTGACCCAGGTCACGATGGTGTCTATCTGCGCGTCGCTCAGCGAGATGTCGTTCTCGAACTCTTGGATGCCGACCGTCTTGTCGAGGTGCCACGGCGGCATCTCCTGTGCGGCCACCTTGCGCTGGATCGACCGCGCCCACGGTCGAGCCTGCTCGAAGGTCACGAGCGACATCGGCGCCATCTGCCCCGGCCGATGACAGGCTTCACACTTGTCCTGGAAAATAGGGGCGACGTCGCGGCTGAAGGTCACCTCCCCGCGGCTGGCCCCGAGCGCCGTTCCGGGGGTCGCGAAAGCACACAGCGCAAGTCCGATGCCGAGGTGAAAGTGGATTCGCGCCATGGTGTCTCCTAGCACTAGTTACTCGCTCACTGTCACGTCGACGTAGCCGTTCGTCCAACAGCATTGAAACCCGACTGCCATGGTCGTCGTCTGGGGCCCCGAGTCGTCCCACGCCAGCACGCGCAGGGTGTAGCTCCCCGGCTGGTCGAACGTGGCAGTAGCTTGGGACTTGCCGTCGGCGATCTGGGGCGTCGCGTCGCTGAACTGTACGGATCCGGGGCCGCGGTACTTGCTCCAGACCAGGCCCAGGGTCGGGGGGCGGTTGGCCGAGCGACGCTTGCGTACGCCGTCGTCGCTCGCCCGCAGTGTCAGCGTCAGGGGTCGCGAGACCGACGTCTCGGCGTGGCCCCGGGTCCCCGCCGGACCCTGGCCGGTCTTCTCTCCGGGTACGAAGGCGATACGAGGCGGAGTGTTGCCGCTCGTGACCTCGCGTAGTGCGTCGATCTGCCACT
>JAYZDP010000114.1:0-9143 GCA_036337765.1 Acidobacteriota bacterium | reverse complement strand
AGGCGGCGCTGCTACGGTCTTGATTGGTGGATTGCGTATAAGTGAGTGTCAAGACAGACAAGAAGGGCTGGATACCCGACCTTCTTTTTCGCTCTCGAGACGAGCGGGCGAGAGAGCGCGCGCAGAAGGCGCTGGAGAAGTCAACATCCGAGGGCACGCTGGTCGGCACCCTGTCGAGCCAGCAGAACGACATGCAGATTTCGGTCCTGGCGGAGTCGGTCGCCGGGTCCGCTGCCTTCTAGGATCCAGCTATGGCCGTGCGCCCGATTCGGATCTACCCGGATCCCGTGCTCCGGGTTCGCTGCCCGACCGTCGAAGCGTTCGACGAAGCGCTCGGCAAGCTGGTTGACGACATGGTCGACACCATGCACGCGGCTCCCGGTATCGGCCTCGCCGCCAACCAGGTGGGCGAGGAGTACGCGATCGCGGTGGTGGATCTCTCGGTGGGCGAGCGCCACGACGACCTGGTGGTTCTGGTGAACCCCGAAATCGTCAATCAGGAAGGCGTTGACGACGACACCGAGGGCTGCCTGTCCCTTCCCGGCATCACAGACAAAGTGCGCCGGCCCACGAGCATCCGGGTGCGGGCCACTAACACCCAGGGCGAGTCTTTCGAGCTCGAGGCCGAGGGTCTCCTAGCGCGGGCGATCTGCCACGAGATCGATCATCTCAGCGGGGTCCTCTTCACCGATCGGCTCCACGGTCTGCGCAAGGAACGAGGCCGCCGGCTGCTCAAGAAGCTCGCGCAGGAGCAAACGGCCGTCTCATGACAGCCCGCGTGCCGATCGCGACTCTGTTGGCGGCTGTCGTGCTCGCGGCCTGCGGCGGAGGAGGAGGGGGCGGCCCGACAGCGCCGCCAGTGCCGCCAACACCGGAGCCCGCCACTATCAAGTTCTCGACCGACGGGGGCGGCTCCAACACCATCGCACTAGTGCAGGTTGGCGACGAGAGTCCCGACAGCCTCTTTCTGAACCTCGAGGCCACAGAGGTCTCGGACCTGTATGCGATCGCCTTCGACCTTGCAATGCCCACCACCGTTCTGGAGTTGGTGAGCGTCGGTGAAGGGGGTTTCCTCGACGAGATGGGTGCGGCGCCAACTTCCTTCCAGTTGGTCGATGATGGAGCCGGTCGCCTGGTCGTCGGACTGACACGACTGGGCGGGGGCGGCGGCGTCAACGGATCCGGAACCCTGCTGATGTTCGAGTTCGCTCGCGCCGCTGTCGGCGAGGGAGTCTTCGCTCTCGTCGATACCAGTGCGCTCGATCGGAAGGCCGATCCGATCGACGGCGTTACCTGGTTCGGGGGTACAGTCTCGGTCCCCGACGAGGAATAGGCCTTGGCAAGCCCGCGCTTTTACAATTCCCTGGGTCGGGAGCTCCAGAGCTTCGCGCCGCAGGACGCCGACACCGCGCGCATCTACACCTGCGGACCGACGGTGTACGACACCGCCCACATCGGCAACCTGCGGACCTTTCTCTTCGAGGACGTGCTGTGCCGAGCGCTCGAGTTTCTCGGCTATGACGTGACCCAGGTGATGAACCTGACCGACGTCGAGGACAAGATCATTGCCGGAGCGGTGGAGCGCGAGATCAGCATCGACGATTACGTCTCCCCTCATATCGACGTGTTCTTCCGCGATCTTGAACGGCTCCATATCCGCAAGGCCGAGCACTATCCCCGCGCGACGCAGCACATCCCCGAGATGATCTCGATGATCCAGACCCTCGAAGAGCGCGGCTTCGCCTACTCAGTAGAGGGGTCGGTCTTTTTTCACATCGACCGCTTCGGCCCCTACGGCCGCCTCTCGGGCGTCGATCTCGGCGGAGCGAAGCGCGGAGAGCGGGTCGCCGACGACGAGTACGAGAAGGATGATGTGAAGGACTTCGTGCTCTGGAAGGCGGCCAAGGAGGGCGAGCCAAGTTGGGACTCGCCCTGGGGCGCGGGGCGGCCGGGCTGGCACATCGAGTGCTCGGCGATGAGCATGAAATACCTCGGCGAGTCCTTCGACATTCACTGTGGCGGTGTGGACAACATGTTCCCGCACCACGAGAACGAGATCGCCCAGAGCGAGGCCGCCACCGACGTCGAGTTCGCGCGCTACTGGCTCCACTCCGAGCATCTGCTGGTCGACGGCCGGAAGATGTCGAAGTCGCTCGGCAATCAGTACACGCTCGACCACCTCATCGCACGCGACATCGACCTGCGAGCGGTGCGATATCTCTTTCTGTCCGTCCCCTACCGCCGGAAGCTCAACTTCACGTTCTCCTCGGTCGAGGGGTCGGCCTCGGCCCTGCGCCGGGTCGACCAACTTCGTTTCCGACTCGAAACCACAGCCGAGAGCGACGACTCCAACTCAGGCATCGCGACCGCCTGTGAATCCCTCTACACCAGCTTTCGGGAGGCGCTCGCCGACGATCTCAATCTGTCTGCCGCCCTCGCGACCGTTCACATCTTCGTTCGCGATGCCAACGTGGCGGTGGGGCAGAGGCGACTCAATACCGGCGACCGCCAGCGGATCATAGAGGCGCTCGCATCGGTCGATCGCGTCCTAGGTGTCCTCGATGCCGGCGATTGGCCGACATCCCAGGAAGGAACGGACGACTCCGAGTCAAGCGACGACGACATCCAGACTCTTGTCGACGCCCGCCAGGGGGCTCGGATCGCGCGTGATTGGGCGGAGGCCGACCGGCTCCGCGACGAGCTCGTCGGTGCCGGCATCGTCGTCGAGGACACTCCGGACGGTGTGCGCTGGAAGCGCGAATAGGCACCTCGCTTGTTCGAGCGTCTTCCGAACACCCGCCGCCAGGGCTAGGAAGGAGAAGACGAGGCCGAGCGCTACCTGCGCCCGGAGGGCTTCCGCATCTTGGCGCGCAACGTCGTCACCCGCGCCGGGGAGATGGATCTGGTGGCCGAAGAAGGTCAAACTCTGTGCTTTGTTGAGGTGAAGGCCCGTAGCTCCATCGCTTACGGCGAAGCCATCGGTTTCGTAACCCCGATCAAGCAGCGCGGCCTGGCGAGGGCCTCGGCCCTGTACCTGGCCAGAGAAGGAATCGGCGAGCGCGAGGTGCGTTTCGACGTGCTCGGCTTGGAGCGGCGAAACGGGCGCTGGAGTCAGGTTCTGCTGCGCAACGCATTCGCCTCGGACAAGGCGTTCTTGGTTTGACTCGACCCTGGGCCGTCTATATATTCCGTCCCCTCTGGCGGGCGGGAATAGCTCAGTGGTAGAGCACAACCTTGCCAAGGTTGGGGTCGCGGGTTCAAATCCCGTTTCCCGCTCCAGCACCCAACACCGACATCTCCGTCGGACCCCTCAGGCGACGTAGCCAAGTGGTAAGGCGGCGGATTGCAAATCCGTTATTCTCCGGTTCGAATCCGGACGTCGCCTCCATTCAATCCTCGAAAGTTTCGGTGGGCTTAGAGGCGACGCTCCTGCCCACCGCGGATGTCGTTTGCGACCCCGTAGGGCCGGGCGTAACATCACAAAGTGCCCGCACCTCTTCGCTCGATCCTCCTGATCTCCTTGTTCCTGGCCGCAGTAGCTGTGGCGGCGCAGGAGCCTGCGGACGCGATCGCCGACGAGATCACGGTTTTCGAGTCGCGGGTGACGGTCGACCTAGGCGACGTTGAGGCTCGACAGCTGCGCCGCATGCGACCGCAGGATCTGACGATCCTCGAGAACGGCGTGCCCCGGCGGGTGACGAGCCTGCAGCGCCTGCGGACCGCCGGTGACTGGCGCATCGTGGTGTACTTCGATGCGCCGTTGTCCCGGAGCCGTACGATGCGGCTCGCCGGCCAGCAGCTCGGTCAGTACGCCGAGACTCTGACCACCATCGGCCTTGTCGAGGTTGTCGTAGCCGACCCGAAGCCCCGTACCATTTTTGGCCCGGAGCAGAACGAGCGTCTCCTCGAGCGGGTGCTGGCCGAGGTCGAAGCCGACGAACTTGCGACCGATCTCCTGCGTTCGAACCGACAGGTCTTCAAGGATCTCGGTGCGGCTCTCCCGAACAACGATTCAAGGCGACAGCACCATCTGCACGAGGAGGAAGACCTGGTTCGGGGTCGGGTCGACCACCTCCTTCGCCTCACGAGCGACGGCTGCGATGACAGACCGTGTCTGCTGGTACTGGTATCAGACGGTTTTTCCGACCGGCCTGCCTCGTACTTCCTCGGCGCCGACCGACTCGATCCGTCAGCCCGCCGAGAATCGGCGACCCTCGCGGCGTCGCGTGAGCTAGAGCAAGCTTTCTCGGCCTACGAGTGGGTGACTCTCGCTCTTCCGATTCGCGAGGGCCAGCTCGACGTCGGCGTCTCTGGACCGCGGACCACCGACTTCGACCGTTTCATAGACGCCACCGGCGGGGTACAGCTGCTCCCCAAGGCGAGCGACAAATCTTTCGATCTGGGCCTGGAGGCACTCGAGGTCAGTGCCATGCCGCACCTGCAGCCGCTGCGCAAGGCGGCGCAGTCATCCCTGGGTGGCGTGGTGCGGGTGGTATCGCAGATGGAGGCGGCGTTGCAGCGACTGGACGAGTTGTGGCGTGTCTCGTATCTGACGAACCGGCCGCTGGACGGCGCACTGACCGAGGTCCGAGCACGACACCAGTCGAGCGGTAACCTGTTCCCGACGCCGGCCTGGGTGAGGTCGTCGACTCCGGAAGTGATTGCCAACCTGCGCCTTCGCGAACTCCTGGATGGTGGAGAGTCGGGCGGCCAGCTCGAGCTCACCGCCGCTCTTCGTCGCGGCCAGGGTGACTCCTCGCGCCTCCGAGTCAGTGCTGACTGGGCAGAGGCTGGGGAGCTGGTGAAGGACCGCGCAGTCCGGATCTCGATGGGCTATCTCGACGCGAGCGGCGAGCCCTGGCTCGCGCACTCGGTGATCAAGGTAGCCAAGCAATCCCAGACCAAGGAATGGAGCCACGAGCTCAGCCTACGGTTGCCATCCGATGTGCACGGCCTGGCAGTCGCGGTCGAGGGCCTCGTGGCGCGTCTCTGGGGCTCGACCATGGTGGCGCGGTAGAGGCGCCCACGCGGCCCGAGTCGTAGAGCGGAGTAGCCGTGGATCTCGAGTTAGTCGTCATCGAGGAGAAGACAAGGGTCGTGTCTACGTCGTTCCGGAAAGCACAACGAGGGGCTCGGTCGGTCGCCCGAGTGCCCCATCCAGCTCGTCGAGCAGGGAGTGTCGTGAACCCACTGCGAGATCACCAACGAGGAGGCGGGCGCGGGATCCGAGATCTGGAATCCGCGAACGGCACCTTAGTCAACGGCGAACGAGTCGACGCCGGATCTCTCGAGGCTGAGGACGAGATCACGCTGGGCCCGACTGTCCTGGAGTGTCGACGAAGCCTCGTCCCTCTCCCGGGACCGGCGGCCGCCGGCGACGCCCACCTCAGCTTCGGCGAGGAGTACGAGCTAGATGTCGTCCGCAAGGTCGTGAATACGGACCCTCGGCATAGCCCCGGAGCGGGCGACGTCGACAGCGAGCGAGCACAGCGCAACCTTGCCACCGCGTATCACGTCTCTCGCCTCCTGGTGGCGCGGTCGACTCAACGACCGTCCTTCAGGGGGCTCATCGATGCGATCTTCCAGGACAGCGCCGCCGAGCGCGCGGCCCTCGACACCGGCTACTGAGCAAGGGTTTCCGAGCCCGGGTCAGAAACTGGGCATCAGTCGGATCTGTTGAAGCGGACACACGCCCGCTTCCGTCGTCAGTCGATCGATGCCGCCATCCTCTACCGCGATGCGACCAACACAGCATCACATTCCCGACGCCGCTCCCGAACACTCGTACCGGCGGCGGTATCACGGGCGGGGGGCTCTACGGTAACTATCCGGAAACGCTGGCCCCAGGCAACGATCTCGACCTCGGGCGCGGACGCCTGATTCCGACTACCTCGACGGCTGAGTAAAGCGCCGAGCTGGCGATGTGGTTCGGAATCGGCACCGACGGCGATCTCGAAGAGGTTCTGCCCAACATCCGGAACTTCTACGCCAGCTCCGCGACGGCGCCGCCGCTGGGCATGTTCAGCTGAGCTAACGCCGCCCCGCCCGGGACTCGCGGCTGGGTGCCGAGCTGCACAAGCAGTTCGGGAGCCCGTCCGAGCCCTGGGCGCGAACGGCATGGCGTAGTGGTTTCCGGCGGACTACGATAAGGGAGGTGTCGCAGCCGGAAAGAGCTAGGAGTGCATCCTCGACCAAGACGCTGGCGGCAGTGAGCTTCGCGCTGCTGGCGCCGTTCACCTCCCTGGCCCAAGACAGCCTCTATGAACTTTGCCCGCTTCTCCTGTTCGAGCGGGAATCCGAGCTCGACGAGCTCGCGCTGGCCATCCAACTGGACGAAACACGGTTGGCATTGGCGGAGGAGATCTTCGTTCTGCAGAACGGTCTCTGGAAAAACGACATGGTGGAGCGGCTGACCTACCTGGAGGCGAAGCACCATCGCGACGTCGCGGCAGTCAGCCTTGAACGCGCCCGCTGGAGGCTCGAGCGCCAGCAGGCGGTGGTCCGGCAGTTCCGTCTGGGCTGTGCAGGGGTCTCAGAGGAGGACAAGGCCCAGCAGCGAACCCTGGCGATCAAAGAGGCCCATCGGCGTTATCTCGCGGCGGACTGCGAGGTCCGAGCACTCGACGTAGCAGTCGTCGAGGTGAACCTGGGTCACCATCAGGAGGATCTAAAGAGCGTTATCAACCTGCAGCAGAACGACATCGCCTCCCGTGAGCAGGTCATGTTCGCCGAACGGGACGTGGAGATGCTGATCGAACAACTTGAGCAGGCCCGCCAGCGGGCCGAACACTGCCCAGCAGCCAAAATTCGACCAGCCCCGGTGCCCTAGTCTCTCGAGCTCATCTACTGGGCGTGCAGCCGCCACCAAGCGCGCGGACCGGGCCGAAAACGCCGCACGCCAATGGGCGACAGAACCACGCCGCGCATGTCACGCGCGAAGCCCTGGGTCACCGTGTAGTTCCACAGGAACAGCAACGGTTGGTCCTCGTAGACGAGCCCCTGGATCTGCCGATAGAGCTCGGCGCGGCGATCACGATCGAGCTCGCGTCGACCCTCATCGAACAGCCGGTCAACTTCCGGGTTGCGATATCCCCAGTAGTTCAGCCCGCCGTCTATCATGTCGGTGTGTAGGAAGTCGCGCCAGATCGAGACGTCCCCATACGCCGTAGCGGTACCGGCGATCGCCTCGAACTCGCCTCTACGCATACGGTCGACGAGAGTCGCGCCTTCGAGTGTGCTCGAGCGGAAAGTCACCCCGATTCGGCGCAACGAGTCGCGGAGGATGTCCGACATGCGTACCGCGTCGTTAAAAGTCTGATAGATCAACATCTCGAAATCGAAGCGCACCCGCTCGCCATCGATCTCCTTGTAGCGCCAGCCGTCGTCCGAATCGATCCTCCAGTCTGCCTCGTCGAGCAGCCGCGACGCCTCCTCGAGATGGTAGGGGATCGGCGAGACCTCAGGATTGAAGCACCAGTGTCCGGGCTCGAAAAGCCCGGTCGAGGGGAGGTAGACGTTGTGTGTCACTGTTTCGATCACTCGCGCGCGGTCGTAGGCGTGCCCCATTGCACGGCGCACCCGCACGTCGCCGAAGAAGGGGTTCGTGCCGCGCTGGTTCCAGGCCAGGTAGCCAAGCATTCGTCGAGGTGCCCACGCCTTCACGCCGATGTCGGCGAAGGCCTCGTCGGTCGTCGCCTTCGCGAACTGCTGCACCGTCAGCCAGATGTCATCGAGCTCCCCCTTGCGGAAGAGCAGCAATGCTGTGTTGCGATCCGGCTGGATCTTGAAAACTACCCGCGCGAAGTTGGGTCGCTCACCGGCGTAGTCGTCCCAGCGCTCGAGCACCACCCGATCGCCGGGTACCCAATCGACAAAGCGGTAGGGCCCGCTCGCGACCACCTCCTCACGACCCCAGTGGGTGAAGTACGGGCTCGACTTCATGGTCGGGTCGGCCGCCCGTTCCTTCCGCTCGCCCCAGATGTGGCGCGGGATGATCGGGAAGCGCAGGTGCTCGGTCGCGATCGGTGTCGACTCGCGATGAACGACTTTGAGGTTCAGATCGTCGATAACCTTGACGTCCTCGATCTGTTCTGCGAAGCCACGGTAGTAGAAGCTCGGAGCGCGGGGATCGATCGCCACCTGCCAGCTGAAGCGCACGTCGTGGGCCGTCCATGGCTTCGCGTCGTGCCACCGCTTGTCGGCACGCAGACGAATGCTTGTCACCCGGCGATCATCGGAGAACTCCATCGACTCCACCGACGCCGGGTCGGGCAGTGCCTCGACATCCCGGCTCTGAAATACCAGCCCGTCGTACATCAGCTCCGCCAGCAGCTGGTCGCTTGTGGTCGTGACAAAGGTCGGGTTCATCGAGGTCGGCCGGTCGAGCGTGTGTCGGTAGACCGTGCCGTCCTCATCGGACAGGTGTGTTCGCCCATCGAGGGGCTCGAAGAGCTCAGGCGGGTTGACCAGTGGATCCTCGTCGGGCGAGTAGCGGGTACGCGAACCCGCGGCCCCGACATCTTCAGTCGGCGGCGCCGCGCAGGCCACAAACACGGAAATGAGGCAAGTGCCCCACACGCTTGAGTGTAGAGCCGAGCACCCTTGCCTCTTGAGAGTCGGATTCGACACTGCCCTAGTTGCGATGCTATCGGAGCCGGGGCTCGAACCCGGACGCCTTTCGGCTGGGGATTTTAAGTCGGGCCTGGCTCAACAGACCGCAACGGTCGCCAACGCCCAACAGTAGTCGAATCAGAAACTTGAGGCTCAGGCCCTACTGAGGAGAGTGGGGGAGCGCTGTAGATTGTTGCTAGCCGATGCACCCAAAATTGCACCTCTCGGGATCCAGCAGCAGCGCATCGAGCTCCCGAACACGATGGGCCCTCCAGTGGGTGGTTGTCTTGACCCTAAGTGTCTCTTAGTTAGCCACTCTCAGGTGTCCAACCTCTGCTGACGGGAAACAGCTTGCGTGCAATCCCAGTCATTCGCGGCGGGACCCCGGCCGCTCGGGAGCGGGGAGAGACAGCGGCTAACCTCGTAGTGGATGACGAAGTCAGGTGAGATCCGCTATCTGGAGAAGTTGGGTCCCGACGGGACCGCGCATGCCCTGCGCAAACCGTTCTCAGACCCCGCCTGTGGCGAATATC
>JAYZDP010000113.1:0-5570 GCA_036337765.1 Acidobacteriota bacterium | reverse complement strand
ACGGACACAGGAGAGCGCCACCGCGATGGACATGGTCGAGGCACTCGGCGGTGCGCCGACTCCGATCGCTTGGGGGGAGCTGTACACGGCACTTCAGCAGGGTGTGGTGGACGGGGCGGAGAACAATCCGCCGAGCTTTCACCTGTCGCGCCACTACGAGATCGCCAAGTTCTACTCGCTGGACGAGCATTCGTCGGTCCCCGATGTCCTCGTCATGGGCACGGGCGCTTGGGATCGGCTCTCGGACCGGCATCAGGAGATTGTCGCCCGCGCAGCCTTCGCCTCTGCGCAACGCCAGAAGGTGCTCTGGCAAGAGGCCACGGACGAGGCGCTTGCAGCGGTGGCTGCGGCCGGGGTCGAGATCCTGCGGCCCGACAAGGCGCCGTTCAGCGAGCGCGTCGCGGCGCTGCTCGATCGCTACGCTCGTGATCCTGCACTCGAGAACTGGATTCGACGGATCCGCTCGGTGGGGAGCGCCCGCTGAGCGAGCCCGGCTGGGGCTGGCGCGAGCGACTCGATCGCGCGGTCGACGCGCTGCTGGCGCTACTGATGGCCGGGCTCGTAGGCCTGGTGTGCTGGCAGGTCTTCACTCGCTTCGTTTTGCGCGACCCGAGTTCGTTCACCGAGGAAGCCGCTCGCTTCGCGCTGATCTGGTTGGGTCTCCTCGGTGCCGCGCGTGCTCTGGGTGGTGGCCTGCATCTGTCGATCGATCTGTTGGCTCTGCGCTCGCCGGGCTGGGCGAGGGTCACCTCGGTTGCGAGTCGGGCCGTCTGCGCGACCTTCGCCGGCGGGGTCATGACGTTCGGCGGAGCGAAGCTGGTGGCGCTGACTCTCGATCTCGGCCAGGTGTCGCCGGCCCTCGGTTGGCAGCTCGGCCATGTCTATGTCGCCCTGCCGCTCGCGGGTGCGTTGATGGTGCTGTATGCGGCCTTGGGACCGCCGCGGCAGGGGGCGCGCGACTGATGGACCCACTTGGCGTCGTGGTCCTGGTCGGTGCCTTCTTGGTCCTACTCGCCGTTGGCGTGCCGATCGCCTTTGCGGTGGGCGTGGCCGGTGCCGCGAGTCTGCTGCTGAGCGTTCCGGCAGAGCCGGCGCTGACCACTGTCGCTCAGCGGCTCGCGACCGGGATCGACTCATTCGCGTTGCTCGCGATTCCGCTCTTCATCCTCTCGGGCCAGCTCATGAACCGCGGCGGATCGGCCGAGCGCCTGGTGGCGTTGGGCCGGGCCCTGGTAGGTCCTCTCCCTGGGGGGTTGATCTTCGTCAACGTAGTCGGCTGTCTCTTGTTCGGCGCGGTCTCGGGTTCTGCCGTCGCCACTGCCGCGGGCGTCGGGGCTTTCATGATCCCGCTGATGGAGCGGGAGGGGTACTCGCGAGAGCAGGCGGCGGCGGTGAACATCACGGCCTCGACGACCGGCCTGCTGGTGCCACCGTCCAACGTTCTGATTGTGTACTCGCTGGCGAGCGGGGGAGTGTCGATCGCGGCGCTGTTCCTCGCCGGATACGTACCGGGGATTCTGGTCGGTGTCTTGATCGCCATCGCTGCAGTCTGGACGTCGGGCGGGCGTAGTCGGGTGGCCCGGTGGGAGCTCGCCGAGCTCCGATCCGCGACGCTGGCGGCGGCACCGAGCTTGTTGCTCGTCGGCATCGTCATGGGCGGTATCGTCGGCGGGGTCTTCACCGCCACCGAGGCGGCCGGCGTAGCGGTGGTGTACGCGCTTGTCCTGGGGCTGGGCGTGTATCGGGAGATCCGGATCTGGGAGCTCCGATCGATTCTCACCGAGGCCGCCACGACAACCGGCGTGGTGCTATTTTTGGTCGCTGCATCGATGGCGATGTCGTGGGTGATGGCCTACGAGAACATCCCGCAGGCGGTCTCCGAGGCCTTCCTCGGACTCGCCGCGGGTCCGCTGGCGGTGTTGGCGGTGATGAACCTGCTGCTGCTGGCGGTTGGGACGTTCATGGACATGACACCGGCGGTGCTAATCTTCACGCCGATCTTCTTGCCGGTGGCGCTTGAGCTCGGTATCGATCCGATTCACTTCGGGATCGTCATGGTTCTGAATCTCTGCGTCGGTCTGTGTACACCGCCGGTCGGCACGGTGCTGTTCGTGGGCTGCGGCGCGGCCGGTACTGATCTCCGGAGGGTGTTGCCCGCGCTGCTTCCCCTCTACATTGCGATGGTGGTTGCTCTGATCGTCGTTACCCTGGTCCCTGACTTGAGCCTGGCACTACCCAGGGCCTTTGGTTTCGCGCCCTGATCGACGAGAATTCCGCGGCATGAGCCAAGCCCTCGGTGATCGAGCCGTCGACGCGTTCGTGGCCCACTACGGCCGCCGACCCGATGTGCTGATCCGGGCGCCAGGGCGAGTGAATCTCCTCGGCGGCCACGTCGACTATCACGACGGTTTCGTGCTCCCCGGCGCAATCGACCGTTCGATCTGGCTGGCGGCCGCGGCTGCCGGCGACAAGCTCAGGGCCTGGAGCCTGACTCTCGACGAGGAGCATCGAGGCTGCGTGGTACCGCCACCCGGACCGCCCGGCACAGAGGGGCGATCCCGGACGAACTGGCTCGAGTATCCGCTAGGCGTTGCGTGGGCACTCGCGGCCAGCGGCCGGGAGGTGACCGGGCTGGATGCGCTGGTGGCGAGCGATCTTCCAGTGGGGGCCGGGGTCAGCTCGTCGGCTGCCCTCGAGGTGGCGTTTCTCCTTGCCTGGCAGGCGATCTGTGGGTTCGAGCTGGATCGCGTACAGGCCGCGCGGCTCGGCCAGATCGTCGAGAACGACTATCTCGACGTTCAGTCGGGGATCATGGATCAGTTCGCAAGCCTTCACGGCGAGGTGGGTCGGGTCATGATCCTCGACTGCAGACATCTCTCGTGGGAACTTCTCCCGGTTCCCGCAGGCGCCGGGGTGCTGGTGGTGGACACCGGAGTCCGTAGGAGGCTGGTCGAAGGCGGCCTCAACGATCGTCGCGGAGAGGGGATGGAGGCACTCGACCTCCTACGAGCGGAATGGCCCGAGCTCGACGCCTTGCGCGATCTGTCCCCTGATCGACTGTCAGCGGCGGAACTGCTTCTCGAGCCTCGGCTCTTTCGTCGGGTCCGGCACGTGGTGACCGAATGCGCGCGGGTCCACACCGGCGCCGAGGTGTTGCGTGGAAACGGAGGGCTTCCCAGGCTCGGCGAGCTGATCGACCAGTCGCACCGTAGCTCACGCGACGACTACGAGGTTTCGGTCGAGGAGCTCGACGCGCTTTGCGAGGCTGCCTCCGGCTGCGAGGCTTGCTATGGCGCCAGGCTGTCCGGAGCAGGATTCGGCGGTTGCATGACGGCGCTCATCGATGACGCGAGGGTCGGGGAGGTCCTCGAGGCGCTCGAGCGGTCGTACCGCGACCGATTCGGTCTTGCTCCTGACTTTCTGCACTGCCGAGTCTCAGCCGGGGCGGAGCGGGTCTTCTGAGCGCGACTTACGCGAGGCATAGGGGAAGAAGTCGATCACCTCTCCGTCTCGATTGCGCTCCTGCAGCTCCCGCCAGAAGTCGACGCCGAAAAGATCCGCGTGGTGATCGAGGAAGATCGACCGCTGCGCGTCGTCGAGGCCGATGAATCGCGACAGCTCCGCGGGGAAGATGTCACCGTCGACTACCGAGAACCAGGGCTCGGCCGCGAGCTCGTCCTCGTCGTTGCGCGCCTTCGGGAAGGTACGGAAGTTGCAGTCGGTTAGAGCGCAAAGCTCGTCGTAGTCGTAGAACACGACCCGGCCGTGGCGGGTGACGCCAAAGTTCTTTGACAGCATGTCGCCCGCGAAAATGTTCGCCGCTGCTAGCTCTTTCACCGCATTGCCCCAGTCGAGAAGGACCTCTTCGAGCTGGGTCCCCGACACCTCGCGCAGATACAGGTCCAGGGGACGGACCCGGCGGCCGACGTACATGTGGCGCAGCACGACCTCGTCGCCCTCGAGGGCGACTGTCAGCGAGGCTTCTTCGAGCAGTTCCTTCAGCAGCTCCTGCGAGAAGCGAGCGCGTGGAAACTTGGTGTGCTCGTACTCTTGGAAATCAACCAGGCGGCCGACGCGATCGTGAAGCAGGACCTGACGATATCGGTCCATGATTCGCTGGCGCGTGGTCGCCTTCGAGGCCGGGAAAGTGTCGCGGATGACCTTGAACACGAACTCGTAGGTGGGCAGGGTGAAGACTGCCATCACCAGGCCTCGCTGACCTGGCGCGACCACGAAGGTCTCGTCGGTGCCGGCGATTACGCTCGTCAAATCGCTGAAGAACTCCGTCTTACCGTGCTTGTGGTACCCCAGCGAGATGTAGAGCTCGGCGACGCGCTTGCGAGGAAGGATCGAATGCAGAAAGCCGATCACCTGGCGCGGGCTGGCCAGGTCCGCGTGGAAGTACCATCTGGCGAACGAGAAGATGATCGAGATGTCGTTTTCGGCGTGGACCACGGTGTCGAGCTCGAGACCGTCGCCATCGTTCAGCACCGGCATCACGAGTGGCAGGTTGCGGTCCCCAAAGCGTGCTCGACCGATGAGATAGGCGGCTTTGTTGCGGACGAACACCGGCCGCAGAAAGTCGAGGGCTTCGAGCTTCGACTCGCCGAAGGTCGACGTGACGGCCTCGCTCACTGTTCTCGCGGCTTCTGTCGCCGCGGCCTCGAGGTCGCGAAACGGGACGCGGAAGGCCGCATCCTCGAGCACTTTGCGCATGATGACGGGCGTCACCTGGTGCGTCGTGTACATGCGCGCGCTCGCCATCTCCCAGCCGCGAAAGGGCAGCGGGAAGTCCTGTGAAAGAAAGTCGATGTACGGATCGATGCCTTCGTGGGCAAATACCTCACGAGTCAGTGAGTTGAAGAACGACTGTGCGAGCTCGAAGTCGTCGCTGCCGAGGATGGCGAGCGCGTAGGCGTCCTTGACTTCGCCCCAGAACGAGCGCTCTTCGACTCGTTCCCCGTACTCCTCGCGAAGGTCGGCGAGGGAGTCGGTCACCGAGCGCGCGTGCAGCGCCAGCCGGCGCACGGTGTCGCGCCGGATGCCGGCCCAGTCTCGCGCTTCGAAGCGCTCCTTGGCCCGGCGCGTGATCGCGCGAAAGCCTTCGTGGAAGGCCTCGAAGTCGTGCCGGATGATGTCCGCCGCGTGATCGGCCGCGTCTCGTGACATCGGCCGAATCGTAGCAGGCAGCCGCGTCCACGAGGCGCCCACGGTATGAGAAGATCCGCGCCCGCAGGGTCTCTCGAATCAGAGAAGAGGGCCGGAGACTGCTGCAAGCTCGAAAGGTCGCAGAACAAGTGAGCGCGAACAGCGCCGTGCGCGGCGCCAACGATACGTGACCGGAGGACGTGCTGGGAGCACGTCCGGAGGGACCCCCCAAAAAAGAATGAGAACTCTCGTCTGTATGAAGCAGATTCTCGACCCGGATCTTCCGGCGCGGGACTTCCAGGTCGATGCGGACGCGCGCGAGGCCAAGCGTGGCTCCGCGAACCTAGTCACCAATATCTTCTGCGAGAACGCACTCGAAACCGCGCTGCAGCTTCGCAAGAGCGCAGGCGGCGAGATCACTG
>JAYZDP010000112.1:0-4670 GCA_036337765.1 Acidobacteriota bacterium | reverse complement strand
ACGCTCTGCTGAGAGGAGAAAAACTGTGGCTCTGTACCCGGCGACATGGAGATGGCGAGCCACGGCCATCCCGTCGCCGCCGTTGTTCCCCCGACCGCATACGACGACAACACGTCTGGCGTCCGGGTAGCGCCTCTCGATGACGGCGACAGCCGCCACAGCCGCGTTCTCCATCAGCACGAGCGGCGCCATCCCGAGCTCGTCGATCGCACGTCGATCGAGTAGCCGGGCCCCATCTGAGTCGAGGATCAACAAGTGGAGCCTCCGAGGGCTCGGAGGACGGCCCACGCACGCCGAGAGTCGATGGCTCCGGACTCGAGCTCGGCCTGCAGCCACTCGAGATCCTCGGGCCGGTCGACGTCGCGGACCTCCGCCAGCAGGGTGACCTCGCGACTGAGGCCCGCACACCTCGAGAGCGTCTGCTGTAAGACCGCCGACGTACCCCATTCGATGCCCTCGAAGATCGAAGAATCCAGCGCATCGGCGGCCCCGCCAATCAGGTAGTAGCCGCCATCGCTGGCCGGCCCGATTACGATTTCCGCGCTGCCAAGCGCTTCGAAAGCCCCGTGCACGAGATCACGATCGAGCTGAGGCAGATCGCTGCCGACCACCGCAACCTTGTCGTAGCTGGCGCCGCGACGAGTCACGGCATCGGCCATCCGGGCGCCGAGATCACCACTGGCCTGGATCTCGTGGGGTCCCGGCAACGCTCTGAGCTCTTCGTCCCGAGCGCTGCTCCGAGCCCACCACAGCTCGACGTCGAAGCTACCGTGGCCGACGCGCTCGACGAGGTCCAGCAGCAGGGCGCGGTGAAGCTCAGCGGCCTGCGTCGTCGAGAGTGTGCCCTGTAGCCGCGTCTTCACTTCTCCGGCGATCGGCGGCTTGGCAAACACGAGCAGGCACCGCCGTGGCATCAGGGCTCATCTTATAGGGGCGTGCTTGGGGCGCTAGCCAGCGCGCGGTTATCGGCGGCGGCGGCGACGGTACGCGAGCGAGAGTGCCAGGCCGGTGGCGGCAGCCAGCACCGGCACAATCCAGACCCGTTTGCGCGTTGCCTCGCCGACCTGCTGCGGCAGCGCGCTGCGTAGGCTCGCAAGTGCCCCTTCCACTCTTTCTCGACTTGCTCTGAGGTCGTCGCCTGCCATGATCAAACGTCCTCAATGACCGGATCTGCTTCGGGCAGATCTTCGCCGGATGGCGGCGCTTCTCCCAGCACCCGGTCTTGGAACCAGCCTCGTTGATCGTCCCAGTGGCGCTTGAACGTGTCGACAGGGGCTTCCAGCCGACGCAGGCGGTTGCGGGCACCGGTGCCAACGATCAGGGCGGCGATGCCGTAGATCGCGGCGACACCGAGGGCCGCTGCCCACGCGGGAATCACCTGCCCCAACGCCCACACTGCAGCAAGGGTGCCGAGACCCAACGCCAGCAGCGCGAAACCACCGGCAAGTGCAAGCAACAAGACCGACTTGATCAGCTCACGTCGCGTCGAGCGCAGGTCGTCGGCGAACGACCCCAACTCCGACGAAAGAAGATCAAGGAGGGCCCGGCCGAGTCGACCGAGGAGCTCGAGCCACTTCCCCACCCCGAATCAGCCTACCGGTCCGACCGTCAAGCCCTGGCTGATGTACGACGCGTTCGCGGTGAGCTCGTCGCGGACCGCGATGGCGACCTTCTGCTCCCCGGCCCGCATCACCAGCTTCAGCTCGTACACCATGTAGGAGCCATCGGTACGGACACGCTCGAAATCGGTGGCCTTCACCTGCAGCGGCCAACGGTTCTCCTGCACGTTCGAAGTACGGCCCTTGTTGTCGATCGCCTGTGCCCAGACGCGAACCTTGCCGTGGTAGAGCTCGCCAGACGGGATGAGCTCGACCGTTCGGAGCGGCAGGCGCACGTCCATGCTCACGAGGTAGTCGCCCTTCTCGCGCCGGATCTGCTGGCGAGGCACCAAACGGACACCCAGCTCGTTGCTCTGGAAGCCATAGGCGAGGGTGGCGAGTGTCGCGTCGCCCATCTCCTGCCTCACCGGCTTGTCCTGATAGGAATCGCGATAGCGAAGGCGAGTCTTGCCGAGCCGCTTCTGGGTCGCCTTGGTCAGCTTGACATCGATCTTGTAGCGCCGCCCGCTTCCGGAGTGAGCTGGCGAGTACCCCAGAGAGTAGTAGTTCTCGAAGTCGCTGCCGATCTGCGACAGCCCATCGAGAAAGTTGTTGGTGCCGACGATCGCCCTTCCGCCGGTGCGATCCGACAGGTACAGGAGCGTGTCTTGCAGATTGCGGGTATGCACCGAGTCGATGTTGGTGGAGAAGAGGCTCCCTCGATACTCCGCCGATCTCAGGCCACCGACGCGCAGACCCGCGGCGTCGATGTTGTAGAAGGACACACGGTTGGCGTTGGCCAGATCGGCGAGCGTGGTGAACATACGACTGGCATCGAACTGCATGCTCTCCATGATGTGCTCGCCGGCCGCCTGGGAATCTCGACCTTCACGGAAACGTTCGCCCAAGGCAAAGAAGAGATCTTCGGCGGCGCGCAGCTGCAGCCCTTCGCTGACATAGAGCAGCGCCTTGCGTCCCGGAATTCCTGCCATCTTGCTGACCACTTCGTTCAGACCATCGACGGTGAACTGCAGGTCGTTATACACGTTCTCGGCGTGCAGCCTGACCCGGGCACGCATGCTGTAGTAGTCGGCCCGGTCCTGATCGTCGTCGATGTCGTCCAGTAGATCTGCACGCTCGGACATGTACGTCGTACGGCCGCCGGTGTGGCGCTCGAGGTCGTAGGTCGCCGCGGCGATCAGCTCGGGATCACTCGTGAAGGGTCGCTCGACCTTCACCGATCGGTTGTAGCTGACCAGCATCACGCGGTCGTTGCGATCCATCTTCGTACGGAGGAACGGTCGAAGGTAGCGGAAGAGCCGATTGCGAGCTCCAGGGGTGATATTGAAATGATCGACGTAGACCACCAGATTGAGGCGCTGATGGGCAGGGACCGTGCTCTTTTCGAGCCCCGGATGGGAAGTGAAGAGATCCTCGCGACGCCGGGGCGCCGGGGCCTCCTCCTCTACGACAACCCCGTCCTCGGCCGGCAGGGCCACCTCTGTCCCTTCGCGAAACTCGTAGAAGTTCGAGAGTCGGACCTCGCTCTTGTTCTCGAATATCTCGAAGTCGGCCTCGGTCAGGCCAGTGATGGGGTTGCCCTTACGATCCGTCACGTAAACGTCTACGTTGACGACCTTGACCAGGATCGTCTCGCCGAAAACCGGAGCTCCGGACGAGGTCGTCGATGCCGTAGGATCCTGAGCGCCCGCCGATACGACGAGAATCAAGAGCGAAATACAGACGAGTCTCTTTCTCATCGTCACCTGGCGGATCGTTGTAACCCAACTCCGAATCTCGGAAGTATATTCCCACTGCCTCAAACAGCGTCCTCAAAGATCCAGAATACTGGCTCCCGGCCCGAAACGCTTGGCGCTGGCCATCGCTTTGGACACGAAGCGCACCGCATCCTCGAGGGCCTCGACTACCCCGGCGCCTCGGGCAAGGCCCACCGCGAGCGCCGACGACAACGCGCAACCGGTGCCGTGAAAGCGTCCCTTCAATCGGTCCGCATCGACATAGGTCAGCCTTCCCTCCGCCAGGAGGCGGTTTCGGACCACGCCCCCTTCCCCGTGCCCCCCGGTGAGAACGATCGCACCGCTCGTCAGCCCGCCGAGTCGCTGCGCCGCGACGTCGGCTTGGGCATCGTCGGCGACCGGGGTCCCGAGCAGAACCGCCGCCTCGGGCCAGTTCGGGGTCAGAACCGTCGCGCGGGGAACCAGTCGACGGCCAAGCGCTGCGACTCCGGCCGGCGACAGCAGCGGCGTGCCGTCGGAGCTCGCCAAGACCGGATCGAGGACCATCGGCACCGCCGGGACCTCCTCGAGCACCTCTGCGACGGCTTCCACACCCTCGGCTGAACCCAGCATGCCAACCTTGATCGCGTCGGCGCCGATATCCGAAAGGACCGCCCGCAGCTGTCTGGCGATCAGATCCGGCTCCACCAGAACCACGGTCTCGACGGCAACCGTCGTCTGGACGGTGAGAGCGGTCGTTACCGAGAGCCCGTGCGCCCCGAGCGCCGCGAAGGTTTTAATATCGGCCTGCAGCCCCGCGCCACCGGTCGGGTCGGACCCGGCGACGGTCACGACCCGCAGGGACCCGGTCACCCCGGGGGGGCTCCGCTCAAAGGCGGCCGACGCAGCGACACAAGCACCACCGCCAGCACGATCGCGACGCTGATGCCCTGGGCCAGTGTGAAGGTGCCGAGGAATCGGTCGTCTTTGGCTCTCAGGAACTCGATGGCGAAGCGCTCGACCGCCAGGAGTCCGGCGACCGTGAGCCCGGTCGTGCCCGGCCGCAGTCCACGGGTCAGCATCCACCCGCCCAGCGCCCAGATGCATACCGCCAGAGAGGTCTCGTACAGCTGGGTCGGATGTACTGCCAGAAGCTCGCTCGAGGCGACGTCCGCAGGTATGTCGAGCCCGAACTGGGCCCGCAACGCGCCGGCGGTCGTCGGCGGCAGGCCGACCGGGAAAGCCACCCCGAACCAGCCATCGGTGGGCACGCCGTAGTCGTCTCCGACCAGAAAGCAGCCCACCCTGCCGAGCGCGTAGCCGATCGCCACGCTCG
>JAYZDP010000111.1:0-33591 GCA_036337765.1 Acidobacteriota bacterium | reverse complement strand
GGGCGCGGAGACACTCGAGATCCGCGTCGACGGCGAGCGCGTTGCCGAGTTCTCGGTCGACGACAAACCGAGACAGCAGGGCTGGGGATCGGGCGCGGCAGCGCTCGAGGTGCGTGTGCCGATTGGCGCCGGCGACCGCACCGTCGGCGTTGCGTTCGTGGCCCGGACCGGCATCGTGGAGGGGCTCGGACCCGAACGACTGCCGGCGGCGAACATCGCCGGAATCGCGCGCCAGCGCAGTATCACGAGCGTCGAGATCGCCGGGCCCTACGACACGACCGGTCCCGGCGACACGGCGAGTCGGCGGCGCATCTTCACCTGTCACCCGCAAGGCGACGCGGACGACCAAGGCTGTGCGTACCAGATCCTCGCCCGGCTCGCGCGAGGCGCCTACCGGCGACCGGTGACGGCGGCGGACGTGGATCCACTGCTCGCCTTCTACCGTGCCGGTCTCCAGCGCGGCGGCTTCGACGCCGGAATCCGGCGCGCGCTCGAGCGGATCCTCGTCGACCCCGAGTTCCTGTTCCGAATCGAGGCCGACCCGGCGGGGGTCGAGCCGGCCACCGCCTATCGGCTGAAGGACATCGAGCTGGCCTCGCGGCTCTCCTTCTTTCTCTGGAGCTCGATCCCCGATGAGGAGCTGCTCGAGCTGGCAGAGCGGGGCGCGTTGCACGAGCCCGAGGTGCTCGCCGGTCAGGTCGAGCGGATGCTCGCGGACCGCCGATCGCGGGCGCTGGTCGAGAACTTCGCGGCGCAGTGGCTGCACCTGCGCAACATGGCCGTGGCAGCTCCCGACGTCAACCTCTTCCCAGAGTTCGACGACAACCTCCGCGAAGCCTTCCGCCACGAGACCGAGCTCTTGATCGAGAGCCAGATGCGCGAGGACCGAAGCGTCGTCGATCTTCTGGCTGCCGACTACACCTTCGTCAACGAGCGCCTGGCGCGCCACTACGATCTCACCGGAATCTACGGTAGCCGCTTCCGCCGCATCGACTTCAAGAACGGCGACCGCGGCGGCATTCTGGGACACGGCAGCATTCTGACCGTCACCTCTTACGCCAATCGCACCTCGCCGGTGCTGCGCGGCAAGTGGTTGCTTGAGAACATCCTCGGCTCGCCACCTCCACCGCCTCCCCCTGACGTCCCCGAGCTCGAAGAGCCGGCGTCAGGCACCCAGCCGGCCTCGATCCGGGCACAGATGGAGCAGCATCGCCAGGATCCCGCCTGCAGCGGCTGCCACGCCCGTATGGATCCACTCGGCTTCGCGCTCGAGAACTTCGACGCCATCGGCGGATGGCGCCGCACGGAGATCGGCGGTGGGGCGATCGACGCCTCGGGAGAGCTGCCCGACGGCACGCGCTTCGACGGACCCGCGCAGTTGCGCGACGCGCTGCTTCGCCGCAAGGAAGAGTTCGTGTGGACGTTCACGTCGAAGCTTCTCACCTACGGCATCGGCCGCGGGGTCGAGCCGGTCGACGCAGCGGCGGTCCGGAAAGTAGTGCAGCGCGCCGAGGCGGGCGGCTACCGCTGGTCGGATATCGTTTTGGGCATCGTCGAGAGCACGCCTTTTCAGATGAGGAGGTCGAGATCATGATCACCACGGGTAAGCACCTGCCCCGCCGAGCCTTCCTGCGCGGCGTCGGCGCCACCGTCGCACTGCCCCTTCTCGACAGCATGGTCCCGGCCTTCACCGCGTTGGCGCAAACCCCCGCACAGCCCCCGCGTCGGCTCGGCGTCGTCTACGTGCCGCACGGTGCGGTCATGAACAAGTGGACGCCCGCCACGACGGGCTCGAACTTCGAGCTCACGCCGATCCTCCAACCTCTGGCGCCCTTTCGCGATCGCTTCCTGGTCCTTTCCGGCCTCGACAACGAGCCGGCGTCGGCTCGCAAGGGAGATCCGGCCGGCGGACACGGCCGCATCGGCGGCGCCTTCCTCACCGGTGTGCACGCTAAGCCCACCGAGGGGGCCGACGTCCGCGCCGCCACCTCGCTCGATCAGATCGCGGCCGCGCACCTGCGCGACGAGACGCAACTTGCCTCGCTGCAGCTGGCACTCGAGGCCACCGACCTGGCCGGCGCCTGCGACGTCGGCTTCAGTTGTTCGTACGTCAACACACTGTCGTGGTCGAGCCCGACCACGCCGCTGCCCACCCAGAACAACCCGCGGGCGGTCTTCGAGCGGCTCTTCGGCGACAGCGACACCACCGACTCCGCCGCGCGCCTGGAGCGCATCCAAGAAGACCGCAGCATCCTCGACTCGGTCGGAGACAAGGTCTCTGCGCTCGAACGGCGGCTGGGGAGCGGCGATCGGACGAAGCTGAGCGAGTACCTGGAGGCGTTACGCGACGTCGAGCGGCGCATCCAGATCGCCGAGAGCCAGAGCGATCGCGAGCTTCCTGTGGTCGAGCGGCCGTCCGGAGGCATTCCGCCAACCTTCGAGGAGCACGCGCGGCTGATGATCGACCTTCAGGTTCTGGCCTACCAGTCCGATCTCACGCGCGTCATCACCTTCATGATCTCGAAGGAACTGTCGAATCGAACCTATCCGGAGATCGAGGTGCCCGATCCGCACCACCCGCTTTCGCACCACATCGGCGATCCCCACAAGCTCGAGAAGCTGGCAAGGCTGCAGACCTTCCACATGCAGCAGTTCGCCTACTACCTCGAGCGCCTCGCCGCCACCCCGGACGGCGACGGGTCGTTGCTCGACAACGTGATGCTGCTCTACGGCAGTGGGATGAGCGACAGCAACACGCACATGAACCTCGACCTGCCGATCCTGCTGGCGGGCGGCGGTGGGGGGCAGATCAGCGGCGGCCGCCACCTGCGCTTCGCGCCCGGAACGCCGCTCGCGAACCTCTATCTGACGCTGCTCGACAAGATGGGAGTTCCCGCCGAGTCGATCGGCGACAGCAACGGCCGCATCGAGCACGTCTCCATCGGATAAACGGCGTGAAGAAGGCGTTTCTCCTCACCATCGCGCTCGCCCACGGCAGCGCACTCGTCGCGTCCGCGCAGCAGGGCGAATGGACCTACTTCGGAGGCGATCGCAGCTTCCAGCGCTACTCGCCACTCGACCAGATCCGGCGCGACAACGTTGACAGCCTCCGCATCGCCTGGCGAAGGAATGGACTTGAGTCCGAGCTCAAAGAGGCCTACCCCGACCTACGTCCGAACAACAACCTGCGATCGACGCCGATCATGGTCAGCGGCCGGCTGTATGCGGCCAACAGCGTCGGCCTGCTACGCGCCTTGAACCCCGCCACCGGAGAGACGATCTGGGCGCAGCAGCCCTTCGCGCCCACCCTGGAAGAAGCGCGAGCCACCGACATGCGGGGAGTCGATCTGTGGCGTGACGGATCGCGGCAGCGTCTGTTCTTCACACGCGGCGAGTACCTGTACTCGCTGGACGCCACCACTGGTGAGCTCGACGGCGACTTCGGCGATCAGGGACGCGTCAGCCTCCAATACCAAGACACCCTCGCTGGTGAGTTCGCGTGGACCGCGGGAGCGATCGTGGTCGACGGCGTCGTGGTCGTGGCGGGAATCACGGCGGGCGCAGGCGACGGCGGTGTCGTCAAGGAGGCGACGCCCGAGAACATCAGGGGCTTCGACGCCCGAACCGGGCGCCAGCTGTGGACGTTCAACGTCGTGCCGCGCCCGGGCGAGGCCGGCAACGACACCTGGGGCGACGGCTCGTGGAAATACTCGGGCGATCTCGGATCGTGGTGCTGCCTCACCGCCGACGAGGAACTGGGCTACGTCTACGTGCAGGTCACCGCTCCGACCGCGGCCTACTACGGCGGTCATCGGCCGGGCGACAACCTGTACTCGAACTCGCTGGTGGCACTCGAGGCGAAGACCGGCAGGCGTGTCTGGCACTTCCAGATGGTCCACCACGATGTCTGGGAGTGGGACACCGTCGGGCCGGCGACACTCGGCGAGATCACCGTCGACGGACGCACAATCCGCGCGGTCATGCAGCCATCGAAGACCGGGTTTCTCTACGTCTTCGACCGTGCGACCGGCGAACCGGTGTGGCCGATCGAAGAGCGCGAGGTGCCCGCCTCGACCGTGCCGGGCGAGCAGCTGTCGCCGACCCAGCCCTTCCCGACCAAACCGCCGCCTTTCGATCGCCAAGGCTTCACCGAGGATGACCTGATCGACTTCACCCCCGAGCTGCGCGCGCGGGCGCTCGAGCTCGTGGAACCCTTCATCCTCGGCCCGATGTTCTCGCCACCTTCAGTGCGCAGCACCGAGGCTGGAGGTAAGCAGGGGACCTTGACCACGCCCGGGTGGTGGGGCTCGGGCAACTGGAACACCGGTGCCTTCGATCCCGAAACCGGCCTCTACTACGCCGTTTCGCACACCTGGCCGACGGTCTATCAGCTCCAGCGCCCGGAGGCGGAAGACGCGACAATCGACTTTCGAGCCGCGAGCGGCACCGTGCCGACCCTCGAGGGCTTACCAATCGTCAAGCCGCCCTATGGCCGCATCACCGCCATCGACATGAACCGTGGTGAGATCGCATGGACCACGCCGAACGGCAACGGACCACGCAACCACCCGCTGCTGGCGGGCCTCCACGTCGGACCGCTCGGGGTTGCGGGTCGCGGCGCTCCGCTGGTCACCAAGACACTGCTCTTCCTCGGCGAGGGCAGCGACGCCATACCCGGTATCAGCGGCGGCGAAAGTGGAGCCTCCGGCAACACGTTCCGAGCCTTCGACAAGACCACCGGAGAGGTGGTCTGGGAACAGGAGCTACCCGCAGGAGTCACCAGTGCCCCCATGACGTATCTCCACGAGGGGCGCCAATACCTCGTCGTTGCTGCCGGTGGCGAAGGGCACGCCGCCGAGTGGTTCGCCTTTACGTTGCCGTAGCGGCGCGCGACTCAAATCGACACCCTTTCTCGACGGGCTTGGCACCCGCCCCGCGACCTGAAACCCGGCGACGGTATGCTCACGCCCGCCGGCTCAAAGGTCCTCGACTCTTGGACTCGCTCGACGCAGTGACCTCAGGGCCCGTTGGCGGCGGAGAGAGGCGGTTGGTGGTGCGGGCTCTGCGCGTAGTGCTTGCGTAGCAGGTCTTCGCCGTAGTCGCGCTCGGTGTCTCGCCACACCGTGTGGATGTGGTTCACCGGCCCACCCGAGCGGCCGGGGGGGTAGTTGTTGTCGAACTCGATCAGTACCGTGGGACCGTGGATCCGGTAGTAGTAAGGCTTCCCGGCCTCTGTGCCCGACCACGAGAAGTGCAGATTCTCGAGACCGGCCGCCTCGACCCGTGCCGCCTGGACGGCCGCCACGTCGGGCTCGAGGTTGTTCAGATACTCGTCGAGCAGCTGGCGCAGCAGGTGGCGTTGAGACACCGCCATATCCGCTGCCGCCAGGCCGCGGATCTCTTTCAGCCGATCCGCGCGCCCCGGACCGGCGATGACATCCGAGGGAGTATCTCCCTCGAGCAGTGCGATCTTGCGCTGGGCAGGATCGAGCGATTCGAACAACCTCCAGCCCCGCAGATCTTCCTTGATCAGGGCGTAGAAGCCGGCATCGAGCTCGCGCCGGATCTGCGCGGGATCCGAGCCGAGAAAGGCAGGCGTCACCGACAGCGACCCGTCGACCACGGTGAAGTTCAGCGCCAGATGATGGCCGTCGAGCTGCCAGCCCCACGGCTCCTCCTTCGACGGATCGCCGAAGATCCCGATCCAGTAGAGTTTCTGCCCGAACATCGGCCGGGCGTCAGGCCGAGCGCGCGACGCGTAACCATTGAGGATCTCGTCGACGCGCATGATGCCGGCCGCCTTGAGGTAGCCCTGGCTGCTGAGCGGACTCTGGATCAGCCTGTGGGCAAGGATACGCTGCTCCTCCGACAGCTCGCCGCAGCTGACGCCCTCACGCTCGAAGATGGTCGAGGGCAGGTTGCTCCACAACCGCCTCTCTTCATCGGCCATCGCGAACGAGGCCTGCTGGCGCTGCTCGGGGCTCAACGCAGCGAGGAATCCGTCGGCGGCGTCTCGCATCGTGGCGATGACGTCCGGCTCCGCCGTCCCGACGGGACCGACCGTGAGCCAGCAGGCGAACAACGTGACCATCCGACAAACTCGCTTCATCTCGGGTCCTCCCGCTCCTGAACATAGCGCTGGCGGCGGCTCGGAGCGACATAAGCTCGGCAAATGACCGTGACGCCCCAACGCACGAACTGTCTACCGATCGCGGCCCTCGCCGTCGCGCTCGTCGCTGCGATCGGATGTCGGCGCGAGCAGTCGGATCCACCAACCGCGGCCGGAGGGCCGGTCGGCGCGTGGGACATGACCTTCCTCTGGGAGGGAGAGGAGGACGATGCCCCGATCCTCATCACCATCACCGACGAAGAGGGCGGGCTCGCGGGCACGGCCACGAACCGTGGGCAGCTCCTCGATACATTCGAGGTCAGCATGAAGGACGGTGCGCTGTCGTTCTCGGCCGATTTCGGGGATGCGGCCCTGATCGAGGGCAGCACCTTCGACTTCACGGGTACCGTCGAGGGCAGCTCGCTGGAGGGCAGGTTCCTGGCCGCCGGCGTGGACTTCGACATTCGTGGGATCGGGAAACGGACGCGCGCGGATCCCACACCCACCTTCACCGAGACTCAGGCCTCGGCGGGAGAGCGCCCCTACCAGACGCACTGCGCCGCTTGCCGCGGCGCCGACCTGGACGGTCTCGAAGACGCGCCCGCGCTGGGCGGGAATCGCTTCGATCAGACCTGGCGCGGCAAACCGATCGAGGTGCTCGCCTTCCACCTGGAGCGGATGCCTCCGTGGACCGACGCCGAGCCCGCGAGCCTCAGCAATGAAGCCCGAACCGACATCCTCGCCTATCTCCTGGCCGCGAACGGTCTCGCGGCGAGCGACGACGAGCTACCGGGAGAGGCGGCCGAACTCGCCGGCTTCGTGATTCCTCGACCGGATGGAATGCAGTCCGACCCGGATTCTCCGGTCGTCGCGTCGGCGGAACAGACGAGACTGCTCGAGAGCCTGCCGGCGGCCACAGACTCGGTCCTAGGCGACCCCTCGCCAGACGATTGGATCCACTGGGGCCGTACGGCCGGCTTTCACAACTCCAGCCCACTCGCCGAGATCGACCGCAAGACGGTGGCCGGTCTGAAACCGGTGTGGCGCGCACAGCTCGGCGACGGCCGCGCCAACCCGGCCCCGCTCGTCCACCAGGGGGTGATGTTCCTGCAGACCTTCCCCGATCGTGTCCTGGCGCTGGACGCCGCCAGCGGGCAGGTGCTGTGGCGGTACCAGCACGAGCACGACACGCGATCGACCAAGAAGATGGGAATCGCACTACACGGCGACCAGGTGCTGGTCCCGACCTCCGACATGCACCTGGTGGGGCTGCACGCCAAGACCGGGGAGCTGCTCTGGAAGCACGCCATCGCGCACGATCGTTCGGGGCTGGGGCTCGGTAGCGCACCCCTGGTGGCAGGCGACAAGCTGGTTCAGGGAGTCATGGGCTTTTTCGTCCCCGGAGGGCCCTTCATCGTCGCCGTCAACCTCGACACCGGCGAAGAGGCGTGGCGCTTCCACACCATCGCGCGCCCCGGCGAGCCCGGCGGCGACAGTTGGAACGGGTTGGCGCTCGAGCGGCGGAGCGGCGGCAACGTCTGGCACCAGGGCACCTACGACGCGGACCTGAATCTCGTCTACTACGGGCCGACGGCCACCTACGATCTCACGCCGCTGCGCGAGCCGATCGATGAGGAGGGCGTGACCAACGACGCACTCTTCACCAACACCACCCTGGCCCTCAACGCCGACACTGGCGAGCTGATCTGGTACTTCCAGCATCTGCGCAACGACCAGTGGAACTTCGACTGGGCCTACGAGCGCCAGATCGTCCACCTCGACCTCGATGGCGAGACGCGCAAGGTCCTCATCACCACCGGCAAGATGGCGATCACCGACGCCTTGGACGCGGCGACCGGCGAGTACCTCTTCTCCATCGACGCGGGCGTACAGAACATCGTCGCCTCCATCGACCCACGCACCGGCGTCAAGAGCATCAAGGCCGAGGCCATCCCCAGAGCGGGATCGAGCTTTCTCGTCACTCCGAACCACTACGGCGCGCGCAGCTGGGCGCCCACCTCCTACGACCCTCAGCGGCAACGGTTGTACCTGCCCCTGGCCGAAGGCGCTCAGCTCATCGACGCCGAAGGTTGGCAGGATCGCCTCCACCCGGACAGCGCCGACGGCAAGCTCGGCCGTGTCCAGGCGATCGACGTCGGAACGCGCAAGCTCGCGTGGCGCTTCGAGACCGCCGCCCCCATTGTCAGTTCGGTGCTGGCGACGGCCGGCGATCTGGTCTTCGCCGCGGATCTGAACCGCACGCTCCGCGCCTTGGATGCCGAAACCGGTGAAGTGCTGTGGCAGACCGAGCTCGACGACGTCCCCAACTCGACCGTGGTCAGCTACGCGGTCGACGGCAAGCAGTACCTCGCGATCGTCGTCGGCCTGGTCAGTGACAACGCCGAGGACTGGGAAATGGCCTACCGGCGCTTCGCTCCCGACGCGGACCTACCCGTCAACGACTCCCCGAAGGGCGGAGCGGCCATTTGGGCGTTCGCCCTCTAGCGCCGACCTACTCGGCTGGGCGCCAGTTGCCATGAAACCCGTGGGGGACTCGGTGGGGCAGCTTGGCTAGCGCGATCGGTCCCTCCTCAACGGCCTCGGCGCGGAAGATGGCCAGGTCGCTGCGATTCTCAGCCCCTCGGTAGACGGTGGTCACGAGGTAGCCGTCACCCTCAGCCGCGTCGTCGCTGCGGGGAACGAAGACCGGCTCGCCGGTCGCATCGCCGTCTGGGAGCCGGTGCTCGCGACGAGAGTCACTCTCGAAGTCGTGGTGACAAAGCGCGTCGAAGCCGAGGCCGCCGTTGCGCTCGATAGAGCCGGCGTAGAAACCGTGACGGTAGCCGAGGCCCGAGTAACGCTCGTCGAGGCGCGGGAACTCGCCGTTGACGTCGTCGAGGTAGCGACGCTCAAAGCTCTGACTCCCATTGCCCAGGTCGAACGTCCATTCGCACAGCCGAGCGTTCGCCTTCTCCGGATCGGCTTTGCTGCCATCGGCGTGGGGGAAGAGCGGCGCCTCCTCGAACTGCATGACATGCGCGGTGACACTCGTTTCGTCACCGTAAGCGTTCATCGGATGGAAGACGAAGCAAGCGTCGGTCTCGAACCAGCGCAGGTCGTCGACACCGCCGTCGCGGGGCATGACGCCGACGTGCGTCCCCTTCTCGGGCTCCCAGGCGAACGCGGGCTCGCCCTTCATCGCGCGCTCCATCGAGCCGGTGAGCGGGAAGAGCGGGAAGATCACGTGATCGCGGGTGGTGATGAAGTCGTGGACCATCGCCGGGAAGGGAGCCTGAAAAGACTCCGAGCGCACCAACTTCCCGTCGCGATCGACCACCTGGTAGTTGATGTCGGGGCTGAAAGGCCCACCCGCCATGTAACCGAAGAACAGCATCTCCCCGGTCTCCGGGTCGAACTTCGGGTGCGCCGTCATCGGACCTTCGAGCACGTCATCGAACTTCCACGGCCCGATGGTCTCGAGCGTGTGCGGGTTGATCTCGATCGGAGCGTGCCCCTCCTCCAGGGCCAGCAGCTTCCCTCCGTGCCAGACGATGTTGGTGTTCGCGAGGCCGTCGGTCTCCATGAAACCGATCGAAGGGTCGTTCTCGAGCGGATTGAACGGGTTGATGAGCGACCGCCCGGCTCCCCGCTCGAGCTCGAACTTCATCGTCCGCACCCAGCGATTGCGGTACGACACCCGCCCGTCCTCGATGTGGAACATGTGAATCATGCCGTCGCCGGCAAACCAGTGGTGCTCGCCCATCGGCGGAAACTGCGGGTCGGGTCCGTTGCGGAAGTAGGTACCGTTGAGATCGGCCGGGATCTCACCCTCAATGACGCAGTCGTGCAGGTCGCACTCCATGCGCAGGGGAGCGAAGTTGCCACGGAGCTGCGGGTGGTCGGGGTAGGTCGTCGTCATAGAGGGCTAGTGTAGTTCGGATTCGCGCCTCGAAACGCACTTCACTCAGCCTTACAATTGTCGAGGACGTCCTCAGAACTCAACAAAGGCTCTGGCACCTTCGTCGGCCACAAGCGTCCGGCGATCAACCCTCTGGAGCGTGCGCGCATGCTCGATCAGATCCTCACAGATCTACTGGCCCGCGGCTCCTCGTACGGATTCTCAATCGACGACATTCTGGAAGGTTTGGCTCAGCGTAAGCAGACATCGCCATGACAGACAAACACTCATCGTCGGGCTCCGGGGTGTTCGAGCGGTGAGCACGATCTCGCGGTGCTCCTGTCCGAGCGTGACCAGCTGGGCCAAGAGATCCAGAAGGTGCTCGACGAGAAGACGAGCGCGTGGGGGGCGTGACCACGCAGTCGATCGAGATCAGCGACATCGTCATCCCCGAGGGCCTCGAAGAGGCCATGTCACGCCAGGCCCAGGCCGAGCGGGAGCGCCAGAGTCGAATCATTCTCGGCACGGCCGAAACCGAGATCGCGGAAAAGTTCTCACGGCATTCGACCGTCAGCAGCTCGACCCCACCAGCGAAGCGACAGACATGCCCGCGCACGAGAGTGGCCCTCCAGAATCGACCGAATGACCTAGTTACAGGACTCGCTACCCATCGAGGAGACACCATATGGAACCTGTAGGGATCACGACTATCGTGTTGGGGGCCCTTCTGATCTGCACCCGGGCACCCCTTGTCGTCGCACCGGGGCCGACGCTTCGGTGGTGGAGAATGGTGTTCGAGAAGAACAGTCGGGTGCGTATCCTCGGCGCCGCCATGCTGCCCTTGACGGTAGCGATGATCTGGGCAGGCTCCCCGGCGCACTCGGACCTGGCTAGCGTTGTGCTCCTCCTGGGGCTGGTTTGGCTCGCGATGAGCGCCCTCGTGCTCTTGCCCTTCCCCGGCCTTCTGCGGGCGCTCGCGAACGCGATCCTCCCCGCCGACCTCAGCGGAAGGCTGCTGGGCTGGCGCATCGTCGGGCCCGCCGGCGTCCTTGTGGGCGGCTTCGTGATCTACGTCGGAGCGCTCGCGCTCTGAGTAAGGCCGTTCGCGGCCGTGATGACACCCCGGATCGTGCGGGCGTCGAGCTCAGGCGACTCCGAAGCGGGTGCCCTTCGGTTGCCTGCCGAGGTACTCGATCGGGTGCTGCTGGTCGCCCCAATAGCCGAGTGCGTACAGCTGGTCGTAGCCGAGCAGCCGCTGTAGGGGCTCGTCGAGCTCCTTCGCGGCCTCCCGGGAGACGCTGAGGTACTGGTTCTCCTCCTGGCGCAGCCAATTGGCACAGTACGCAATAATCAGACCGTCACGAGTCTGATCGGTCCGATTGGGGCCGCCGCCGTGGAAGCAGGAGCCAGCGAACAGGCAGACGGATCCGACCCTCATGTCGGCGATCTCGACCTCCTCCGGAGGCGGTGTCTCCCGTCCCCGGTACTTCTTGCTCCCGGGCACCACGCGCGTCGCGCCGTTGTGCTCGGTGAAGTCGGTCAGCGCCCACATGCAGTTGACCATCACCTCGTGTCCCTCGGGAAAGGGAAAGAAATCCCAGGCCCACTGGTCCTTGTGGAGGGACTGGTCGGTCTCGCCGGAGCCGATCGAGATCAACTGGGTCACGTGGAGTTGCATGCCTTTGTTGTGCTCGGTGATCACCTTCTCGCTCGCGCCGAGCACCAGCGGATGCATCACCAGATCGCGAGCCGCCGAGGAGCGCTCGACGATCGACCCCGCGCGGCGCGTCTCGTGGCCGGCGAAGTCGTCTTTCCCGGTCGAGAGCCTCTCGAGATAGGGATCGAGCTCGCTTCGCACCCGCGCCACGGTCTCGGCGTCGAGGAGGTCCTCGACGATGGCGCAGCCCTCGGCGGAAACGGCAGCGGACACCTCGTCTACTGTCGCAGCGGCATCGAAGCGTGGAACGGTCATGTGTTCACCCCTTACTTGTAGTCGGCAGGATCCAGCGACAGGCTGACGATCTCGTCGTCGTTTCGTGTGATCACGTGCTTGTTGGCGTAGGCGGGATGGACCCAGTTGACGTCTTTCAGCTCGCGCCGGTTACCGGGTCTCGAGGTGGGCTTGACGAGCGAGGTGCGGCTGACCTCGTCGTAGCCGTCGGGACTGAGCCTGGCGATGATCAGGTCGCCACGGTCGTTGTTAATGAACACTCGGTTGCCGTTGCGAACCATGAAGCCCGACACCCAACGGCGCCGCTCGACCGTAGCCTCCTGCGACTCCCAGACGCGCTCGCCGTCGCCGGCGTTCAGGCAGCGCATCTGGCCATAGCTACAGAAACCGTAGATGTAGCCACCGTCGATGATCGGTGTCGCTAGCACGGCATGCAGCCCCTCGGTGCGGATCTCGCTCTGGCTCGATCCCTTCCAGGCGATGGACGCACCGGGGCGGTCCGAATCGAGGTTCAGCATCATCGGGCCGTCATAGAAGGTCGAGAAGAAGAGCTGGTCGCCGACCTGCACCGGCATCGCGACCGTCATAGCGCCGCCGACAACGTAGGGCTGCTGCCAGTAGACCGAGCCTGTGACCGGATCCAGCGATGCGACCTCCTCTGGGTTCCACACGATGAGCTGCCTGGCGCCACCGGCCTCGATGATCATCGGCTGGGCGACGCCGAGATCTCCGTCGTTGGGCAGCGCTCGCCAGATCTCCTCGCCCGTCATCTTGTCGAAGGCCACCACCCGGGCGTCGCGCGGGCCACCGACAAAAGTGATGAGCCGCTCGTCGTCGACCAGTGGGGCCGAGGCGAAGCCCCAGTCGAAGCCCCACTGCAGGCGGTCGACACCGTAGTCTTCGCCGTAGTCCTTGCGCCATAGGACCTCACCGTTCTCGGCTCGCAGCGCGGAGAGCTTGCCGGCCCGGCCCAGCACGTACACGCGATCGTCGTCGACCGTCGGCGTCGCGCCGGGGCCGGTCTCCCACTGGATCCCGGCGTAGTCTGCGTCCCAGGACTCCGTCCACAGAATCTCGCCCGTCACTTCGTCGAGCGCCAGCGCCCGCTCGATGCCCTTCATGCCACGGGTCGCCTCCCAGTCAGTGAGGAACACTCGACCGTCAGCAACCGCCGGGCCGGAGTAGCCGGCCTTGACGGGCACCCGCCACCGAGCCACCAGACCCTCGATCGGGAAGTTCTCGAGCAGACCTGTCTCGCTCCACTGCCCCCTGCGGCCTGCACCCCGAAACTCGGGCCAATCTTCCGCCAGTACCGGCACACCACCTGCCACCAGACCGACCAGCGCTGCCGCGACCGTGACTCGAACGTGCATCGATGACTCTCCTCCGCGGCCGCTCAGCGCGCCGCAAGCTCCTCGTAGATCGCTCCGACGTTGGCGCGCGCGTGCTCCATGCCGTACTCCTCGAACCGCTCGGGCATCGCCAACGACGACGCCGCCTGCTCAGCGCTCAACCCCTCACGGTGAGCGGCCTGAACGGCGGTCAGAAATGCTTGGTTGAAGTCCGCGTACTCAGCCAGGTCCGTCCACGTCATCCACCCCGACCAGGGGCGAGCGGCGCCCCGCTCGCGGCGCCCACGACCCGCGTACGTGGTCGGGAACGGGCCATGCCCGGTAATCACCCGGTCGACGTTGTCGATCGCCGCCACCACCTTCAAGAGCGTCGCTGGGAACGAGACTCCGCTCCCACCGCGGGCGGTGTCGATGACCGGGGTCCTCTTGTCGGGGAAAAGCTCGCCGAGGTAAGCGACCCTCTTCTGTGGAAAAACGACCACCAGATCTCCGTCGGTGTGCGCGGGCCCGAAATAGTACAGCTCGATGCGATCGAGGTCCTCGAGCAGCGAGAAGTGCTCCGTGACGGTGGAGGTCGGAAGACCGGAGGCCCGCTCACCGGAGTAGGCCGCCATGCGCGTCATGTGGGCGCGTGTGTTCTCGTGGGCAACGATCTGCGATACCTCGGGGAATTCCGCATTGGCGCCGGCGTGATCCTCACCGGCATGGGTGTTGATGATCGTGGTGACCGACAGGTGGGTCACCGCCGCGACCATCTCCATCACGGCCTCGCCCCAACCCTCGAGCTTGGTGTCGATCAGCACTACGCCACCGTTGATCTCGTCGATCAGCGCCATTGCATTCCCGCCACCACCCGAGAGGTGGTAGAGCGTGTCGCGCACGTCGAGGGTGTCGATCTCGATCACCTTCTCCGCAGTCGCCGCCTGCTGCGGCGCGGCCACCGCTGGAAAGGCGACGCTGACCATTAGAGCGATCGGGCTGACCCACGGCCTCACTGGCTCCCCCTGTTCTCGATTCGAAGAGTCATATCGTGCCAGAAGAGTGTGTCCCATCGCCAACGTAGCCGGACACCGTGGGGCTCGGGTGATTCAATAGGGCTCGTCGCCCGATGCCATCCTTGCCCCGGAGGACGCCCATGACACTTCAGCGGTTCCTGCGCTCCGCCCTGCCCGCCGCGGGGGCGCTCGACGTCGCCGAGGGTGCCACTCGCCTCAATGTCGGCATGTTCGTCATCGGTGCCGGCAGGGCATGGCTCGAGCGAGACCCGGCCCGCATTCGAGGGGCCAAGGGCGGTCTGGGCGCGGCGGCTGATCAAGGCGTTGCTCGTCGTCTTCATCGGCTTGATTCCGCTCGGGGGCCACGCCATCCGTCAGATCGGCTACCTGAGGGCGGCGCCCACCGAGGCGGACCCGCGAGGAAACTCCCTCCTCATGAACCGCGGCTTTTGTTGGATCAGCCAAGTGCCCTTCAACCGTTGACGAGCGACTTCACCGCGCAAAAGCGACTCAATCGCCGACCCCAGCGGTTTTCCGCAGCTTCGAGGCTAGAATCCTGTGAGGTTCCACTCCCCAATCAAGGAGACTCGACATGCCGCGATCTCTGTACGTCTTGCTCACCTGCGCAGCCATCCCCGTCCTCTTCGGCTGCGCTCCAGCCGAGGCTCCCGAGACCGAGGTTGCGGCGACCGCGGAGGCGGAGCCGGCGTCGCTCAAGCTCAAGGTCCTCGACTGTGGGCTGCTCAAGATAGAAGGCGAGGAGCAGTACGGGCTCTTCTCCCTGACCGCCGAGGAGGCGGGCACCGACACTCTGAGCGTCTACTGCTACCTGATCGAGCATCCCGACGGGCGTCGCATGATCTGGGACGGCGGCATACCGGCCGAACTGGCGGGCAAGGAGGGTTGGCACGAGGCCTATGGGATCGCGAGCCATCTCGATCGCACGCTGGCCGATCAGCTCGCCGATCTCGACCTCGGCATCTCCGACATCGACTTCGTCGCCTTCTCCCACCTGCACTGGGACCACGTCGCCCAAGGCCAGCAGTTCACTGAGTCGACGCTCCTCATCCAGCGTCCCGAGCACGAAGCCGCGTTCGTTCCCGAGCCGACGGTGCCGTACTTCGACCCGGCGCTCTATGCGACCCTCGAGAACAACGAAACCATCATCCTGGACGGCGACCACGACGTCTTCGGCGACGGCAGCGTGGTCATCAAGTCGACGCCCGGGCACACGCCGGGTCACCAGTGCCTGTACGTGAATCTCGCCGAGACCGGCCCCGTCGTTTTGTCCGGCGACCTGTACCACTTCCAGGCCAACTATGAGCTGGGCCGCGTGCCCACGTTCAACTTCGACCCCGAGCAGACGGTTGCCTCGATGAAGGCGCTGGACGAGTTCCTCGCGGAAAGCGGCGCCGAGCTCTGGATCGAGCACAACTCGCTACGGGAGATGAACCTGGCACCCCAGTTCTACGAATAAGAGGGGCGTGGGTAAGCGAATCCTGATGCAGGCCATCTTCCAGACGAACTACACATCGGCGGACCACCTCGGGCCAAAAGAAGTCCCGAAGCCCGCACCTGGCAACGACGAGGTTCTGGTCCGCGTTCACGCGACGTCCGTGAACGACTGGGATCTCGGAAGGATCGTGGGGCCGCCCTTGTCCATGCGCCCGCTCTTCGGCTGGTGCAAGCCGAAGATGCAGATCGCCGGCTGCGACGTGGCGGGGGTGGTCGAAGCTAGGGGCAGTGACGTCGAGCGCTTCACGCCCGGCGAGGCCGTGTATGGCGACATCCACGCCTGCGGCTTCGGCGCGTATGCGGAGTACGTCTGTGCAGACCAGGATGCCTTGCCGGCCCAAGCCCTCGACCCTGTCGTTCGCTGAAGCAGCCGCAGTACCTCACGGCGCCACCCTTGCCTGGCAGGGCCTGTACGGCAACGGCCCTCTCCAGTCCGGTCAGGAGCTTCTGATCAATGGTGCCGGCGGTGGTGTCGGCCCGATCGCCTTACAGCTCGCCAAGTTGGACGGCGTCGAGGTCACAGACATCGACCGTGCCGAGAAGCTCGACACGTGCGCTCGATGGGGTGCGACCACACGATCGACTATCTCGAGACCGACTTCACCCGTACCGTCAAGGAGTACGATCTCATCCTCGATATGAAGACCACTCGCTCTGCCTTCGCCTACATCGGGGCGCTGAAGCCTGGCGGCACCTACGTCACGGTGGGCGGATCCATGCCTCGGGTCCTACAGATCTTCTTGCTGAGCGGGCTCGTCTCAACGACGATCAACAGGAATCTTCGTGTCCTCGGCCTGAAGGCGAACCGGGGCCTAGCCGAGATCGCGCCGTTTTTCGAATCCGGCGGCATGCTGCCGATCGTCGACGGACCCTACCCGCTTTGCCAGGTTCCCGAAGCACTGAAGCGCTTCTCGAACGCTGAGCAGATCGGGCGAATCGTCATCAGCATGCCCGCGAACGAGGGTGTCTAGTAGCGTCGCAGTAGCACGCCGTCGGGCGCTTCGGCGCTCCGACCGCCCGGGATGCTCGACCACCCGAGATGGTGGATCAGGCTTTCAGGACTCGGAACGCGCAACCGCTCGCCGTTGTCCTGCTGCACGATCAACAGGATCCCGTCGAATTGGAGAGCGCGAAGGTGCTCGAAGCCGCGGAAGGGGCCTGCGTCAACGCCACCGAGGCGGTCTCGATACCAGGCGAACACCTCATCGGACTGTTTCGTGTAGACGTGCACATGATGAAAGCCGGCCTCGGTCCCGTCGCTGAGGATCTCGACCTTGCCCCCCCACGGATCCTCGATGAACGCATAGTGGAAATCGGCCGCCGTCGAGTACTGAGGGCGCTGGACGACTCTCACCCCGGCGCCACGTAGCCTTGCGATTCGCCCCGGCACATCGGCGTCGGCGAACGCGATGTGATCGACCGAGCCACGCTCGTACTTGTCAGCGGTTGGCAGTCCAGTTACGAACCGTAGCTCGACCGCGCCGAGATCGACTGCCCGACGCCCCTCGCGCAAAACCACTTCGCCGCCCAAGTGGTCTGCGTACCACCGGGCTGCCTCTTCGCTGTCGCCAACTCGCAAGGCAACCACCCGGAGTTCGGCCGGCGCTGCCGGCGCGGCCAAGACCAGGACTCCCATCAGAAGCAAAAAGTATCCAGCGATAAGTCGATCCATCCTGAGAAACTCTGCGGCAATCCTATGAAGAAAGTCCGATCGAGTCTGATTCTGCTTCTTTCCCTCTCGGGCCTGCTGATCGCCCAGCAGACAAAAGAAGGCGATGCCGATGTGCTGTACGAGGAGGCGCGCGTCCCGCACTACGATCTGCCTTCGCTCCTGACGACGGCAGAAGGCGAGGCTGTCCCTACACCGGAGGCCTGGAAGCACATTCGACGTCCTCAGATCCTGTCGCTCTTCTCGAACCTGGTCTATGGGCGAATCCCGTCGCCCGCGAGCCCGATCCGTACCGAGATCGAGGTCGTGCGATCGGACCCGGATTTCATGAATGGCAGGGCCACTCGAGAGGACGTCTCGATTCGCTTCGAGAACGATCGCGGCAAGGCGGAGATGAAGATCCTGGTCTTCGTGCCCAAGGCGGCTGCGAAGCCGGTACCCGCGTTCATGATTCACAGCTTCAACAACACGCGCTCCGAGGACTTCGACGCCGATCCGGCGGCAGTAGGGAGAATTCGCGCCGGCTGGCCACTGGGCGAGATCTTCGACCGAGGCTACGCCTTCATCGCGGTCTACCAGCAGGACCTGGTCCGCCACAACGAGGTCTCGTTCGATCGCGGTATCGCCCCACTCTTCTACGTCGACGGGCAGAGCTTCCCGAAGGCGCACGAGTGGGGCGTCCTGACCGTGATTTCCTGGGGCGCCATGCGGGCACTGGACTATCTCGAGCAGAACGACGACGTGGACGTGAGGCGGGTGGCGATCATGGGCCACTCGAAGATGGGCAAGGCGGCACTCTGGACCGCTGCCCAGGACGAGCGCTTCGCGATGGCGATCTCGGCCCAGTCCGGCTGTGCCGGAGCGGCGCTGTGGCGGCGCAGGTTCGGTGAAACGCTCGAGAAGATGGTGACCCGATTCCCCTACTGGCTGAGCCGCAATGCCTGGAAGTTCGTCAACCAGGAGGACGATCTGCCGGTAGATCAGCACATGCTGCTGGGTCTGATCGCACCCCGCCCGGTGTATGTGGCCAGCGGTGTCGAGGACACCTGGGCCGACCCGCGCGGCGAGTACCTGTCCGCGTACCATGCGAGCGAGGTCTATCGGTTGCTGGGCAAGCGGGGCCTGAAAAGCGAGGCCTCGCCGCCGATCGGAGAGGCCATCACCGACAGCGACGTCGGCTATCACGTCCGTGAAGGCGGGCACTCGGTAGAGCTCTACGATTGGATGCGCTTCCTGGACTTCGCCGACCACCACCTGCAGAAAGGGTCGAGATGACCACGATTGCCGTCGCAGCCCATCTTCCCCTCAACGGTCGATGTAGGCTCGGCGCCTCAACGAGTCATGTCTATGACGAGGTTCATGCAGATCCGCGTCGCTTCGGTAGCACTCTTCGTAGTGGCCTGCGGCGCGTCCGAGCAGGCTCGGGAACTCACCGCACCTCTGTCGGCACCCGAGGCACGCCCTCCCCAGGTTGCCGTAACCGGCCAGTTCCCCTGCGATTCAATCGGAGAGATCCATTTCATCTGCGACATGGTCAGCCCCGAAGACATCGCCGTCGTCCCTGGAGCCGAGTGGGCCATCGCATCCGGGGCGAGGCCGGGTGGCCGGCTGCACCTGCTCGACGTGGGCTCGAAGACCGCGACTGTCCTGTTCCCGACACTCGACCGGGACGAGCGACTCGACGCGGGCGCTTACCCCGACTGCCCGGGCCCGCTCGACCTCAGCGACCCGGATGCCTCGCGGCTTCACGGGCTGTACATGAAGCCGGGAGAGAGCGACCTGCACACGTTGTACGCCGTCCACCACGGCCCCAGGGAATCGGTGGAGGCGTTCGAGGTGAACACCATGGAACTGCCGCCGCGCCTGGCCTGGGTAGGCTGCTTCCCGGCGCCAGAGGGACGCACCTTCAACTCCGTAGTCGCGCTGCCCGACGGCGGCATCGCGGCCACGAGCGGAAGCGTGATGCAGTGGCACGCGAACACGGGCTGGGTCGAAGTCCCAGGTAGCGAGGACGCTGCGGCGAACGGGCTCGAGGTCTCTGGAGACGGACAGTTTCTCTTCATTGCCGGCTGGACCGAGGAGAAGCTCACCCGCGTTTCACGAGGGCTCACACCGGTGCAGAAGGACGTCGTCCAGCTCGGCTTCCGCCCCGACAACTTCAGGATGTCACTCGACGGGACCGTGATCTTCGCCGCCGGCCACACCGACAAGTTCGGCGACCCGATCTCCGATCCACGAGAGCCGACCCTCGAAACAACGAATGTGGCGACGATCGACCCCAACACGCTCGAGGTGCGCCGGATCTTCGTACATCCCGCCATCGACGGCTTGGTAACGTCAACCACCGCAACCCGGATCGGAGACGAGTTGTGGCTCGGCTCGTACCGCGGCGACCGTCTCGCCTACCTTCCGATGCCGGAGTAGTGGCGGCGCGGCCGAAAGGAGACGCACAGATGACGACTTATCGAAGGAGGGGGGCACGACACGTCGCTCTCTTTACCGGGTTGGCGATCGGATGGGTGGCGCAAGCACCCGTCGCCGCGCAGACCTCGGCTTTGCCACCGGTTGCACAGGCGCAGGAGGCGCAACAGCAGATCGCAGAACTGCTCCGACGGTATGCCCACGCGACCGACCTGATCGCCGCGGACAGCGCGGCGAACGAGGCGGACGTCGAGGCCACCTATCGACGGATCTTTACCGCGGACGCCAAAATCGGGGTCCGAGGTCAGATGTCGGTCAGCGGGCCCGCCGCCTGGCTCGAGTTGGTAAAAGCATCTACGGGCGCGCTACGCGGCTCGCAGCACATGCTCGGCAGCCAGGTGGTGGAGGTCGGGCGCCTGCCGAATGCCGAAGGCCTGGGTGGTGAGGCGACGATAACGAGCTACCTGCAGGCAACGCGCGTCGGCGCAGACGGCGATGTCTCGAGAGTCCTCGGCACGTACCTCGCGACGGCCAGCCACTCTGCCGAGTCGGGTTGGCAGATTGCCGAGTTGATGCTGGAAGTGCTGGCGCTGGACTAGATCCAGCGCCGACACGACGGCTTACCTCGGCATCTTGATCTTGAGCGGCGGGCACCCCTCCGGCGGGGGCTGGAGCGGTCGCTTGGCGAGCCCGCCCACGAACTCGAGAAAGACGCCGTCGGGATCGATGGCGTGCACGATGCCAGACACGTCGTTGCCGGTACCCGAGCAGCACGGCGCGACCTCGGAGAGAAACTCGACGCCCTGGGCCTTGAGGACCTGAACCGCCCGGTCCAGGTTCGGCACCATGAGCGCGATGCGGTTGATGCCGATGTGGTTGATGGGAGGCTGATAGGCGGGATCGTCGTTGTGAGGCTCGATCCACTGCACCAGTCGCAGAACGTGGTGGTCGCCGCGGCCCAGCGCGATGTCGACCCCCTTGATTCGAAACGGTCGATCGAGGCCGTAAGCACGCGCCTCTTCGAGGGACCCTGTCTCCTGTGGTATCGGCTTGGCCAGGGTGTAGCCGAGTGCGCGGTAGAACTCCAGCGACACGTCGAGGTCACTGACGTTGATGCCGATGTACGGCATGGCGATGAGGTGCATGTCCGCGGCCGGATCGCCGTGCGGGGGCGCGGCCTCCATGAGCTTGTAGAGCACGCCCTCGGGATCGCGGAAGAACACGAACCGATCTCCGGGAATGCCGTAGGGCTCAGAGAGAAAGCGCACACCCTGGGACTTCAGGTACTCGACGTCGCTAGCGAGATCCGTCGTCAGGAGCGCCGCATACGCCATCCCCAGGTGGTTCGGAAGGTCGTAGGGTGGCTCGCCGTTGAACGGCGTCTTGAACTGCAGCAAGTCGATGTTGGCGGCGTTCAGACTGCCCGGCAGCGAGATAACCTCGCCCTTCACCAGTTCGTATTGGCAGACGTCGAACATCCCAAGGGCGCGCGCCATCTGGTGCGTATTGGTCAATGGAAAGCCACCGACGCCGTCGGTGTAGCCGAGCATGCGATAGAACGCCCGGGCCTTGTCAAAGTCCGCAGTGTGGGTGGCGAAGTGAAATCGCGCCACGAGGCCGATGTCGGCATCCGACTTGAGCTCGACCGCCCCAGGCACGGCAACGATGCGACGTGACGAAGATCGCTCCTGTGCCTGGGCCGCAGCGACCGAGCCCGACACTGCGAAGCCGACCAGTGCAGTGGCCACAACGACGGCGTGGCTCGTTCGCGTTGTTCTCATGCTGCGCCCCTCGCCTCGGCTCGATCCCAACTCTGCAGCTCGGGTAGGACCTGCTCGGCGAACAGGCGCGCGTTCTTCTCAGCATCCGCACCCGTCAGGCCGCCGTAGCTCACCTGCACGGTCAGATCGAAGTCGCCGAGGTCGTTGCGGCGCTGCGCCAGCTTGTCGAGGATCTGTTGCGGCGTACCCCAGGTGTTGATGTCGACGAATCCGTTCGCCGCATCCTCCATGCCGGTGTTCTTCAAGAGCTCGGCGTTGTCGGCGTAGTCGCCGTAGCCCTTCATCCGTCTGAAGTGGTCGCTGGTCATCTCGTAGTGCTCCATGACCGTGACGTAGTAGTTGGCCATGTACTGCCTGGCGTCCGCCTCGGCCTTCTCAGCGCTCTCGTCGCAGCTGAGAAAGTCAACGCACACCGGAGATGGGGCCTGCCTGCCGTGGTGCTCCTCGAAGAGAGTCCGATACCTCTCGAAGTGCGGACCCATCTCCGCCCACGGTTTCTGAGCGAAGCTCATCATCTTCGCGCCCAACCTGGCAACGACCGGCACCGAGTCCGACGACATGCCGACGGCATAGAAGCGGTCCCTGAAGCTCGCATAGGGGCGTGGTCGCACTTCCGTGCGGACCTGCTTGCCGTAGTGTCCTCCCCTACCCTCGAAGACGCCGGTCTCCAACGCCTCGATGATCAGCTCCGCCGCCTCGTCGAAGCGGTCGCGAGCCTCGTTCATGTCGACACCGAACGTGTCGTACTCCCGACGGGCGAGGCCGCGCCCGATGCCGAACAGCGCCCTGCCCTTGCTCAGATGATCGAGCACGATCATGCGCTCGACCACGCGCAGCGGGTTGTGCCAAGGCAAGATCACCGCCCCGGTCAGAAGACCGATGCTCTCGGTCTTGGCGGCCATGTGGGCGAGAAACTGCGTATTGTCAGGACACATCGCGTAGTTGAAGAAGTGGTGCTCGACCGCCGACAACATGTCGAACCCCAGCGGCTCGGCCAGCCCGGCCAGATGAATGTCGCGCTCCCAGGCTTCGGTATCGCTGATGCGGTCCTCGAAATTCTGGAAGACCATCAAGAGACCTACTCTCATCCGTTTTCCCCCTCTCGTGCCGCACCGGCGAGGTTCGAGCGAACCGCCGGTAGAACGTGGTCGGCAATGTATTCGATTCTTCGACAGCCACTGTCCACAGGCTCCCCCGGAAACTGCGCCCAGAAGTGAACATCGATGATCTGCGGCGTGGCCTCGAGCATCTCGGTCAACCGGGTCACGGCAAGATCCGCGTCCCATAGCTCGTACAGGCCGTCGCGAATCGCGCTCTCCGCGTCCGGGAAGAGCGGCACTTCGTCCGGCGGTCCGAAGGCACCCCAGCTGACGTACTGATTCGTCTGATAGAGCACGTGCTCACCCAACCGCGCGGCCTCGCGCTCCGGATCCGCCGCGATGATCGCCCAGTTGCCGGCGCAGATGGCACCCTCCGAAGGTGTCTCCAGGGCTGCGACATAGACGTGATGGCCGATGCCGCCAGTCGACAGGAAGCCATCTCCGAGACGCGCCGCCCGCGCGATCGCCGGCTCGGCCATCCCCCCCATGAAGATCCGTGGAGGTGTCCGCGGCACGGGGGTGACCCGAAGATCGTCGATCTGGAAACGTCTGCCGTCGAACGTGACGGGCGCACCGGACCACGCCTGGCGCAGGATCGCGACTCCCTCTTCCATCAGGCTGGGTCGATTGACGAGCTTGCGTCCGAAATAGTTGAACTCGACTTCCCGGTAGCCGAGCCCCACGCCGAGGTCGAATCGGCCATCGGTCAGGATCGCAAGCGAGGCCGCGTCTTCGGCGAGCCTCACCGGATCGGCCAGCGGCAGGAGCATCAGGTTGGTGCCGATGCGCAGGCGTCCCGTGCGTTCGCCAATCGCCGCCGCGAGCACCAAGGGCGACGGCGTATACCCGTCGTCGCAGAAATGATGCTCCGTCAGCCATACCGAGTCGAAGCCGAGATCCTCGGCCCAGACGATCTGATCGAGGCTCTGTCGGTAGAGCGTTTCGAACGAGACGGTCTGCTTCGGGTTGCGAAAGTCGTACCAAAGCCCGAAATTGACGGACCGGCTCAAGACAGCTCTTGCAGGAAGTCGAAAAGCGTCGACTGATACTCGGCCGGGCTCTCGAGAAACGGGGCGTGGCCGCACCCGGAAAAACCGACGAAACGGCCCTGCGGCAGGAGCTCGGCTGCAAAGGCACCTATCGCCGGGTCCACCACGCCGTCGGTATCGCCGAAGACGACCAGCGCGGGAACATCCAGACCGGCCATGATCGACCGCTGGTCGAGGTCGGCCAAGGCCGCGAGAGAAGCATCCGCACCAGGGCTGGCCCCGAGGGCGATGCCGTGCGCCCAGGCCTTGGTCGCCTCGCTGACGGGCGCCACGAAGACACCGTCGTAGTAGAGAGCCCGGAGAAAGTTCACGCGATCGGCGCGCAGCGCGGCCACCGTGGCGGCCACGTCGGCTTGTTGCCCACCATGGGGAAATCCATCTGCCTGGGTGTAACGGGGAGTCGCACCGCCGGTCAAGATCAGACCTGCCAGGCGCGCACTGAGCTTGGCAGCAGCATCTACCGCGACCGCCCCTCCCAGCGACCAACCGTTCAGCACGACCCGGTCCAGCTTCAGATGGCTGCAAATGGAGACGACGTCGTCACCGAGCGCGGCCACCGACACGTCGGCGAAGTCCTTCGACGACTCACCGCAGTTGCGATGGTCGTAGCGGACTACCCCGAACCCCTCGTCGGTCAACCTGGCGGTGACATCGTCCCAAATGCGGCCACTCATCCCCCACCCATGCGACAGCAGTACGATCGGCGACGCCGCATCGCCGACGAAGCGCTCGTAGTAGATGTCGCCCTCGCTTAGACGCAGATGTGCCATCGTGGCCCTCTCCTTCGCGCTACTGAGGAGCTCGTTTCGAGATGTCGCGGCACAGAGTCGAGCATCCTACCTGGCACAAGGCTCAAAGGAATCAAATGCTGAGACCCATGCCTGCAGCGGGCGCGTCGTGGGAAGACCTCGAGCCCGAGATGATTCGGCGCGGCGAAGGCGACGCGCAGTGGCGAGAGGGCAAGACCGCGGTATACGTCTTCAACGCCGGCGAGGACGTGGCGACGGTGCAGAAAGAGGCCTATGCGCTGTACATGTCCGAGAACGGTCTCGGGCCGCTGGCGTTCCCCTCGCTCAAGCAGATGGAGGACGAGGTCATCGGCATGGGCCTATGGCTGCTGCACGGCGATGACGACTGCGTCGGCAACATGACCTCCGGCGGCACCGACTCGATCACGATGGCGATCAAGGCGGCTCGCGACCACGCTCTGGCAAACCGCGAGATGCCCGGCCGGCCCAATCTCGTTGTGCCCTACTCGGCCCACCCGGCCTTCGACAAGGCGTGCGCCATGATGGGCTTGGAGCTGCGTCGCATCCCGGTGGGTCCGGACCTACTGGCTGACGTAAGCGCCATGCGCGCCGCCGCAGACGAGAGGACGGTCCTCTTCGCCGGCTCGGCGCCCAGCTTCCCGTACGGGTTGATCGACCCGATCGAGGAGCTCGGCTCGATGGCGTCGGAACTTGGAGTCTGGCTGCACGTCGACGCCTGCGTCGGTGGCTACATCGCTCCCTTCGTGCACATGAACGGCTGCGAGCTTGCGCCCTTCGACTTCGAGGTGGCAGCCGTCTGCTCCATGTCGGCGGATCTCCACAAGTACGGCTACTGCGCCAAGGGCGCCTCCACAGTGCTGTTCCGCTCGGAAGAGCACCGCCGCCATATGGTCTTCGACTACCGCGACTGGCCCGGCGGTCGCATGGTGACCCCTACCCTCGCCGGAACGCGCCCCGGCGGCGCGATCTCAGCGGCTTGGGCGGTCATGAACTATCTAGGTATCGATGGCTACCGCGCCAAGCACGGTCTAGTGACCGAGGCACGGGACGCGATCCGAGCCGGTGTCGAGGCGCTCGGCTTCCAAGTCCTTGGTGAGCCGAAGCTGGGCATCATCGCCTTCTCGCACCCCGAAATCGACGTATTGCCGGTCTATCGCAAGCTGTACAAGAGGGGCTGGTTCGCGAGCTTCACGACCGAGCCTCCGGCACTGCACCTGATGCTGTCGCCGTTTCACGCCGAGGTGACGAACGCCTACCTCGACGACCTGGGCGCGAGTCTCGAAGAGGTTGCATCCGGCCCTCAGGAGGCCTCAAGTGGGACCTCCCGTGAGGTGAGGTACTCCTGACCGGCGACTCAGCGCAGTCGTTCGCTGGCTAGCCGTTGCTTCGCGAAAAACGCCCACATCTGCTCCGTAGCGTCGACACTGTCGCTCGTCTGGCCCAAGAACCACTTCGGCATCGGCATCCCACCGGGCCACGTATGGCCTCCGCCATCGAGCGTGAAGAGCACGACGGCGGCATCGTCGGCACAGTCGTTGTAGACGCGGCGGGTGACATCGACGGCCACTCGGAACTCGACCGCGTCGGGGCGGCAGCGGTTCCGCCGAGCCCACTCCGCGGTCCAATCCGAGACGTCGGGGAACGAGTCCGACCATACGAACGTCGACCCTCCCCGGTACGGGACTATGCGATCCGCCGTGCCATGAAAGGAGATCATCGGCATCGGTCGGGCGTCTTCACACCAGCTCCACGGCAGCATCCGGGCGGCTGCGACAAGGCCGATGGCCGCGAACCGGTCGGACAGCGTGCACGAGAGGGCGAACGCCATGCCGCCACCATTGGAGAGCCCGTTGGCATAGATCCTCCCTGGGTCGATGTTGTGGGCATTCCCTATGGCGTCGATCAGATCCGCGATGAACCGAACATCCTTTTCGACTCCCGGTCCCGGCGGCGTCACCTGCCAGCCCCTCGGGCCCGACCCCTGGACCGGAAGTCCCGCCGGGTAGGCGACGATGAATCCCTCGCTCTCCGCGACCCGATTCCACTCACTCATGTCTCTCTGCAGCGCCGGCCAGATCGCCCCGCCGTGCAGGGTCACGACGAGGGGCGTCGGTGTGGCGGGGTCGTAGCTGTCCGGGACGTACAGCAGGTACTCGCGCTTCTCACCCGAAGACACGATCGATCCGTTGTTGCGATTGTGGACCTCGAACGAGACCGCCTCTAAAAGGGCCACGCCTGGCGGCAGACCGAGGAGAGCGAGAACGGCACCGAGCACTGGCAATCTGTTGCTCATCGTTCGCAGACTGCCGTCACCGATGTCGACTCCAAGACAGCGCCAGCGGGGCAGCGGAGAGTCGTGCCAGCGGGATGGCGAGGATCGCAACGAGCGCGAGCAGGTGCCTGATGAAGCCGAGAGTCGGTGCGAGCCACAGCAGCAGGCCATAAAGCCCGAGCGCGGCAACGCTCCACGCGAGAGCGCCGACAACAAGCGTTCGGTCGCTGAGCAGCCTGCTGGCGTAGAGGCGCGCAGAGATCCAGGCCGCGGCGACGATCTTGAGCAACACCATGGCGGCGAGGATCCAGGGCAGTGCGTTGCACAACGGCACCGGGTTTCTGATCACCCAGGGGAACAGTGCCACGATGAGAGTGAGCAGCGCGAGCGTGGCGAAAACGCTCCCTCTGACAAGCCAGGCGCGGCCGCTCATCCCGATATACAGACCATGGACGAGCTGCTTCCAGGTCGAAACGACCAGGCCAGACAGCCCAAGAAGTGCGATCACCGAGGCACGGGACGTCCCTGCGGTGTCGACGAGCCAGCGCGCGCTGTCAACGACCACGGACCAGGTGCCGGAAAGGCTGAGCGCGAGCGGGATGGCGACGAGGACTAGCAGTTCACGGCATGTCGTCGGGCGAGGTCGGTACCTGGCTCGGCCTCATGGCGGGTCTGCTCGGGGGCGCGGGCGTGTTCGCCGGCGGCTGGGTGGCCGACTCATCGGGATGGGGCTCGGGCCCCTCTTCGTCGGCTGGCTGAGCGACGCGCTGATGGGCACGGTCGGCGTCGACTCGTTGCGCTACGCGCTGCTCGCGACCATCTTCTTCAACCTGCGGGGAGCCGTGCACTACCTGCTCGCGGCAAGAACGATCCGCGAAGAGCTGAGGGTCTGATCGGACGACCGCGAGACGCGCTGCTAGAGTCTTTCGGAAACGACCGATCGAGGAGGATTCAGTAGCGTGACGAGGGGCCGACTCTGGCTGGTTGCGGCTCTTGTGCCGCTCGCCTCCGCGCTCTGTGTCGAGTCGGCGGAATCGCCCGAGCGGGCCGTGCTCGATCGCTATTGCGCGTCGTGCCACGACGAGCGCAAACAGACCGCGGGGCTGGACCTCAGCGCTCTCGACCTCGACAACGTCGGCGAGGCCGCGGAAGTATGGGAGAAGGTGGTCCGCAAGCTGGGGGCACGCCTGATGCCGCCGCCGGGTCGGCCGCGACCCGACGATCGAGCCTACGACTCGCTGGTCGATCGGCTCGAGGGCGAGCTCGACGCCGCCTGGACGCAGCACCCCGACCCGGGTCGAACCCAGGCCCTCCACCGTCTCAACCGGACCGAGTACCGGAACGCGATTCGCGATCTGCTCGACCTCGAGCTCGAGATCGTCGACTTCCTTCCCGCCGACGACGCCAGCCACGGCTTCGACAACATGGCCGGCACCCTGCGGATGTCGGAGGCGCTCATGGAGCGCTACCTCTCGGCGGCGCGGACCATCTCCCGCATGGCCATCGGTAGCGCGCCCCCCGCCGTCGATTCGACCGTCTACCGCACGGCGCAGGACCTGCAACAGCACAACCGCGACGAGACCCTCCCCTTCGGCACTCGCGGTGGGCTCCAGATACGGCACTTCTTCCCCCAGGATGCGGAGTACGAGTTCCGCATCAGCGTCGGCCGCACCAGGGGCCTACCGGCACCCCACACGCTGGAGCTCGCGCTCGACGGCACCCCGGTCCAGCTCTTTGCGGTGGGGCTCAAGGCCGACTCTGCCACCGGGCAGCCGGTCACCTCGAATACGACCACGGTCCCTTATCGCACCGACGGCAAGTTCGAGGCACGCATCCGCATCGCCGCCGGCCCCCGCGAAGTCGCAGTGGCGTTTCACAAAAAGCCCACGCCGCTGGTCGAGCAGGTGCGTGCCGTCTTCGAGAATCCGACGATCTCCGGAAATCGCGGTATCGGCGGCCCCATGCCGACGGTCACGAGTGTGACCATCCAAGGTCCGTACACACCCACCGGCTCGGGCGATACTCCGAGCCAGCGCCGCGTCTTCGTCTGCCGTCCGAGCGAGCCCGCGCAGCAGGAGCCCTGCGCCAGAACGATCCTGGGAACGCTGGTACGCCGCGCCTATCGCGGCAAGGCGACGGCCGAAGATCTCGAGCTACTGCTCGGTTTCTACCGCGACGGGTCTTCCGCCGGCCGCTTCGAAGACGGCATCGAGCTGGCGTTGCGGCGCCTCCTGGTGAGCCCCGAGTTCCTCTACCGGATCGAGCTCGATCGCGAGGAGCCGGTCGCCCCCAGGCAACACGATTTCCAGGGCACCCGGATCGGGAGCCTCGATCTCGCCTCCCGCCTGTCCTTCTTTCTCTGGTCCAGCATTCCGGACGACGAGCTGCTGCGGGTTGCCGAACGAGACGGGCTCGACGACCCCGACGAGCTGGAGCGGCAGGCGAGGCGCATGCTCGCCGACCCGCGCTCGTTGGCCATGACACGCAACTTCGCGGGTCAGTGGCTCCAGTTGCGCAACCTCGAGACCATCGTGAGGCCCGGCGATCCCTATTCACTGGCCTTCGACGAATCTCTTCGGCGGGGTCTGGTGCGTGAGACGGAGCTCTTCCTCGACAGCATCCTGCGGGAAGACCGCAGCCTACTCGAGGTGCTTACCGCCAACTACACTTTCCTCAACGAGCGCGTCGCGCGCCACTACGGGCATGCCGAAGTGCTTGGCAGCCACTTCCGCCGCGTCGCCCTCGAGGCCTCGAGCCCGCGGCGGGGGCTTCTGTGGCACGGCAGCGTATTGACGCTCACCTCTCACGCTATCCGGACGTCACCGGTGAACCGCGGGAAGTGGATTCTCGACAACCTCCTCGGCACGCCGCCGCCGGACCCACCGCCCAACATCCCGGCATTGGACGATCGCAAGACGCAGGCGAAGGTGGCGACACTTCGCGAGCGTATGTCTCAGCACCGGCAAAACCCCGCCTGTGCGAGCTGTCACGACGTCATCGATCCGGCTGGCTTCGGCCTCGAGAACTTCGACGCAATTGGTCGCTGGCGCACAGTCGACGAGTCGTTCAACCGCATCGATGCCTCCGGTGTCCTTCCCGACGGAACCGAGTTCGACGGAGTCACCGAGCTGCGCGAAGCCCTCATACGCCGACCCAGGCAGTTCGTGGGCACCGTGACCGAGAAGCTCATGACCTACGCGTTGGGGCGGGGACTCGAGCACACCGACATGCCGGTCGTGCGCCGCATCGTCAGCGAGGCCGCCGAGGACGACTACCGCATGCAGTCCCTGGTTCTCGGTATCGTAAGGAGCTATCCGTTCACTCATCGGAGCCGATCATGATCGTCACCCGAAAGCACCTGTCGAGAAGAGCCGTTCTACGCGGACTCGGGGCGACGATCGCCCTGCCGTTTCTCGACGCGATGGTGCCGGCGCTGGGAACGGCGACCCGCGCGGCCGCGGCGCCCGTGCCTCGCCTGGGCTTCTTCTACGTGCCCAACGGCATGTATCTTCCGCACTTCCATCCCCAGGGCGCCGGCGGGGCGGGGTTCTCGCTGTCGCGCACGCTCATGCCTCTCGAGCCGTTCCGTGACGACATCGTCGTGGTCAGCGGCCTGAGCAACAGTGGCGTGGTGTCGACCAACGAGGGCGGCGGCGTGCACACGCGCGCGCACGGCGGTTGGCTCAGCGGCGTGCTGCCGAAGCGTACCGAGGGCGCCGACCTCGAGGCCGGCAAGACAGTCGATCAGTACGCCGCGGACGAGCTCGGCGCGTCGACGCCGCTGCGGTCCCTGGAGCTGACCATCGACTCCAACTACCAGGTCGGCAACTGCGAGAACGGCTACAGCTGTTCGTATCTCAACTCGAGCTCGTGGCGAACGGCCACCCAGCCGCTACCTCACGAACGCGACCCGCGCGTGGTCTTCCGCCGCCTCTTCGGCGACGGCGGCAGCGTTGCCTCACGCCTCGCGCAGATGCAGACCGACCGCAGCATCCTCGATTCCGTATCCGAGAGCATCCGCGGAATCGAGAAGCGATTGGGGCCCAGCGATCGCGTCACCATCGCGGACTACCTCGACTCGGTACGAGAGGTGGAACAACGACTCCAACGGGTCGAAAGCTCGAACCGCGCCACGCCGCTGCCACAGATGGAGCAGCCGGCCGGGGTGCCCAACGACTACGAGGAGCACGTCACGCTGATGCACGACCTCTTGGTGCTGGCCTATCAGGCCGACATCACGCGGGTGAGCTGCATGCAAATGGCCCGCGAGCTCAGTGGTCGAACGTATCCTCAGATCGGCGTGCCCGAGGGCCACCACACCGTTTCGCACCATCAGCTCAACGCGCACAACATCGAGCAGTACACCAAGATCAACACGTACCACATGACGCTCTTCGCTCGTTTCCTGGAGAAGCTACGCGCCACACCCGACGGTGACGGCAACCTCCTGGACCACTCGATCATTCTGTGGGGGGCCGGGATGGGAGACGGCGACCACCACACGCCCTACGACCTGCCGGTCACGCTGGCCGGCGGTGGCTGCGGAACGCTCGCCGGGGGGCGACACGTCAAGGCGCCGCTGCACACTCCCTTCATGAACCTCGGGCTGAGCCTGCTCGACAAGGTGGGCGCGCACGTCGATCTCATCTCCGACAGCACCGGTCCGCTAGAGGAGATTTAGACCTAGTGCGTGCACCCCGAGCTCGCGGCGGGACGCTCCTGGCCTCGCTGCTGATGATCGCCGCGGCGTCCGGGGCCGTGCCCGCCGCCGACACCTCGCTGATCGAGGCCGTCAAGGCAGGCTACGAGGAGGGTGTGCGCTCGCTCCTGGCGCAGGCGGCCGAGGTCGACCAGCGCGCGGCCGACGGTGCGACGGCCCTGCACTGGGCCGTCCATCTCGACGACCTGCGGCTGACGGAGCTGCTGATCGACGCTGGTGCGAACGTGTCGGCGGTCAATCGGTATGGCGTCCAGCCCATTTCGCTGGCCAGCACCAACGGCAGCGCGCCAGCCGCTGAGAGGCTCCTGCGAGCGGGCGCGGACGCCAACGCGGCGCTGCCGGGAGGGGAGACCGCGCTGATGACGGCCGCCAGGTCCGGCGACCCGGACCTCGTTCGAGCTCTTTTGGCTCATGGCGCCGACCTCGACGCTCGCGACGACGAGCACGGTCAGACGGCGGTGATGTGGGCGGCCGCCAGAGGCCACGCGACCGTGCTCACGGTGCTAGCGAAAGCAGGAGCCGATATTCACGCGCGCACGGCAGGGGCGACGTCTCAGCCCGGCTACATCTTCGGGACCGCGCAGCTGACCGGATTCACGGCGCTTCTCTTTGCGGTCCGTGAAGGGCAGATCGGGGCGACCAAGGTGCTGCTCGAGGCCGGTGCCGACGCCAACGACACTCTCTCCGACGGCCAGAGCGCGCTGGTGGTGGCCGCAGCGAACGCGAACTGGGAGCTGATGAGCACCCTGCTCGATGCCGGGGCGGACCCGAATCTGGCCGGCACCGGGTGGAACGCGCTGCATCAAACGGCGCGCACTCGCAGGATGAACGTCGGCTTCGGCACACCAGGACCGATTCCGGCAGGAACCGTCGACAGCATCGACATCATCCGCAAGATGATCGCCCGCGGCGTCGACGTCAACTCCCGTATGACACGCAACGGCATGCACGACGGCCAACGCAACCGGCTCAACCGACTGGGCGCGACGGCGTTCTTTCTGGCCGCCAAGGTGACCGACGTCGAGGCGATGCGCGTACTGCTCCAGGCGGGCGCCGACCCGAACATTCCGAGCGCTGAGAACACCACGCCCCTGATGGTGGCGGCCGGCCTCGATATCTGGAATCCGGGAGAGGACGGCGGCTCACTACCAGGCCAGGAGGACGAGGTTCTCGAGGCGGTGGAGATGTGCGTCGAGCTCGGCAACGACGTCAACGCGACCAACGATCTCGGCGAGACGGCGCTGCACGGCGCGGCGTTTCGCGGCACCAACATCGTGGTCGAGTACCTAGTCGAGCGGGGCGCGCGCCTCGACGCTAGAGACCGCAACGGCTGGCTCCCCTGGGCGATCGCCAACGGCCTGAGCTACACCGACTTCTATAAAGCCCAGAAACATACGGCCAAGCTCCTGGCCAGCTACATGAGCGAGCGCGGCATCTCGACCGAGGATGAAGCCATCCCGGGCTCCGTCTGTTTCGACTGCCTACAGACCTGGCGCGACCAGGCGCAGGCGGTGCGCCAGCGCGACGCAAGAATGGAGGCTGAGTTCGCCGAACGGCTCCGTGCTGGGGGCACTCCTTGAGAGCGCTTCGAACGGGCTGCCTGCTCGGGATCGCCATCGTCTCGACGGCCGGTGCGCAGGACTCGCTGGACGCGCCCATTCCACACGACTCGGGACAGAGCGTGTCTCCCGTTTACGAGGGCTGGTACCCCAACCCCGACGGGACGTTCACACTCTCGTTCGGCTACTTCAACCGCAACTACGCCCAACGGCTAGACATCTCGGTCGGCGAGCACAACCGCATCGAGCCCGGCCCCGCCGACCGGGGCCAGCCGACTCACTTCCTGCCTCGCCGGCACACCGGCGTGTTCGCGGTCGAGGTACCCGGCGATTTCGGGGATCGACGGCTGGTGTGGACCCTGACCGCGAACGGCGAGACCATCTCGATTCCGGGCCACCTGCGCCCGGAGTGGCAGATCGACGCACTACG
>JAYZDP010000110.1:0-19599 GCA_036337765.1 Acidobacteriota bacterium | reverse complement strand
CCGCGCCAGCGACGGCCTCAAAGTGTGGCAGACCAACATCCTCGAGCGCTTCTCCGGCAAACTCATCTCCTGGGGAATCAGCGAGTCGCCGCTCGTCGAAGGCGATCTGGTGTTCGTGACTCCGGGCGGTCGCGGTGCCACCGTCGTGGCCCTCGATAAGAGGACCGGGAGGACCGTCTGGGCGAGCCGCGATCTGAGCGACCGGGCAGGGCACTCGTCGATCATCGCCTTCGACGTTGGCGACACCCGCGCGCTGGCCGCCTTCACGCAGAGCGCTGGAGTCGGACTGCGGGCTGAGGATGGCGCGCTCCTCTGGCGATACGAGCGGCCGGCAAATCGCACCTCGAACGCGGCCACCCCGATCCACCACGACGGGCTGGTCTTCTACAGCTCGTCGTACGGCGTCGGGGGCGGCGCGATCCAGCTGACTCCACGCGGCCGTGGCGTCGACATCGAGGAGGCCTACTTCTCCACCCAGTTGCAGAACCACCACGGCGGGGTGGTGCTCGTCGATGGACACCTGTACTCCTTCTTCGGCAAGATGCTGACATGCGTCGACTTCCGCACCGGGGAGATCCAGTGGCGCGACCGGAGTGTCGGCAAGGGCTCACTGACGGCCGCCGACGGCAAGCTCTACCTGATCGGAGAGAACCAGGTCGTGGGTCTGGCCCGCGCCTCTCCTGAGGGCTACGAGGAGCTCGGCAGATTTGAGATCGAGGACCGCGGGCGGCCGAGTTGGGCGCATCCGGTAGTGACCGACGGACGGCTCTACATCCGCAATCGACAGGCGTTGACCGTTTACGATGTCTCCGAATGATGGTGCGGCCAGAGCGCCGCAGGAGGAAGTCTCATGATGCGACCCACCCGTAGACAGTTCCTGAGCGCCGCAGGAACCGTGGCCAGCACAGGGGCCATGTGCGCCACGCCTTGGCGTGTTCTCGCCCAGACTGGAGTACGACCAGCCCCCAACATGCCGAAACCGAGCTTCATCGAGACCAACGGCATCCGCATGGGGATCTACGACGAAGGAGCCGGGTTTCCGGTGGTCTTCTGTCACGGCTTTCCCGAGCTCGCCTACTCCTGGCGTCACCAGGTCAAGGCGTTCTCCGAGGCCGGCTACCGGGCCATCGCGCCCGACCAGCGCGGCTACGGCCTCACCGACCGGCCAAAAGAGATCTCGGACTACACGGTCAAGACCCTGTGCGACGACATGGTCGGCCTGCTCGACGCCCTCGGCCTGCGCCGCGCCGTGTTCTGCGGTCACGACTGGGGCGGCGGAGTCGTGTGGATGATGCCCCGCTACTACCCCGAGCGGACAGCGGGCGTGATCGGCGTCAACACCCCTACTTCCCACCCGGACCACCCCGGAACACGCAACCCGAACATCGTCCAGACACCGCGCTACTACGTGGCCACCTTCCAGCCTCCCGGGGTCGCCGACGCAGCCCTCGCCAAGGACGTGCGTGAGACCTTCCACATGATCCTTCGTACCGGCGGCTTCTGGGACGCCGACGAGTTCGCCAACCTTCCCGAAGACAGCCTTGAACGACGTGTCGACCTGCTCGGCATGCTCGAGGCCGGCGACTTCACAGGTAAGCTGATCATGACCGAGAGCGAGCTCGCCTACTTCATCGATACCTTCGAGACGACCGGTTTCACCGGCGGCCTGAACTGGTATCGCGCCGCGGTCCAGATCGGCCCAGGCTCCGACGACGTCGACAACTGGGACATCGAGGCACCGTGCCTCTACATCGGCGCCGAGAACGACGTCATCCTGCCGCCCAACTCGGGCGACCACATCGGCAACTTCGTCTCCAACTTCGAGCGCTACACCGTCGAGGGCTGCGGCCACTGGACGCAGCAGGAGAAGCCCGACGAGTTCAACAGGGTCGCCATCGCCTGGCTGAAGGACAAGTTCGGAGGTCTGAAGGCTTAGCCGTCCAGGCGGCGGACGGACTTGGGTCGGCCGGTGGTGCCGTAGGCGATGCCGCTGACTCGGTCGACGTTGCGAGTGCCGCGTAGGGTTCCCCAGACCCGGGTGCCGGCGGCGGTGAGCCCGCCGTCCACAGTCAGGGCCTGGCCGGTGACGAAGCTCGACTCGTCACTCGCCAGGTAGGTCGCCATCGCCGCGATATCCGCGCCCTCGCCGCGCTCGGGCCACGGCTGCAGCTGCTCCATGGCGCGCGCGGCCTCCTCCGGCTCGCCCCCGTGCATGAGCGGCGTGAAGATGACGCCGGGGTTGATCGCGTTGACGCGAATCCGGTGGGGGGCGAGCTCGACCGCCGTGGTCTGCGACAGGCTGATGACCGACGCCTTGGCCGCCGAGTAGGCCTGCGGGCCCGCGCCGGCGCTGAGGCCCGCGATCGACGCGGTGTTGATGATCGAGCCGCCCTCGCCCTGGTCGATCATCGCCCGCGCGGCGTGCTTGGTGCCCAAGAAGACGCTGCGCACCAGAATCTCGAAGGTCTCGTCCCAGTGCTCCACTTCGAGCTCCGTGATCGGACCGATCGCCCCACCGATTCCGGCGTTCGAGAACATGACGTCGAGACGGCCCATCTCGGCGGTCGCCTCCAATATCAGGCCGACGACGTCGTCCTCGACCGAGACGTCGGCGCGTACGAACCGAAGGCGATCGTGGTCGTAGCACGCGGCGAGCTCGTCACCAGCCTCCTGATTGAGATCACCGACCACCACCCTAGCGCCCTCCGACAGGAACCGCTCGACGGTGGCTAGCCCCATACCGCTAACCCCTCCGGTTACGACCGCGACCTTGCCCTCCAAACGACCGCCCGAGACTGTCATCGCATCCTCCTCGTCCAAGGCAAGCGCGAAGGATATCCTGATACGGTCCGGGCTCGACTCAACGGTCAGTGGGACCGCCCACGAATTGGAGGGAGCAATGCGGATCAAGAATATCTACTGTCTTCTCGTCGCCCTGGCGCTCGTCATCGGTTTGGCCCTGCCGGCGACCGCCGCCGACGCCAACAAGGCGACTCTCGATCAGCTGTCCTGGATGACCGGCGACTGGCGCGGTGAGATGGCCAGCGGCGGCTGGATCGAGGAGCGCTGGTCCCAGGTCGCTGGCAAGTCTCTAGTCTCCGCCGTGCGTATGGTCAACGGCGACGCCACGCCGATGGTGGAGCTCATAATCGTCGAAGAAGAAGCCAATGGCATCGTGTTGCGCCTGCAGCAGTGGAACCCCGGGTTCGAGCCGCGCTCGCCGGCCGCCGCCGTCATGACACTCAAGGAGGTCGGCGACAAGCAGGTATGGTTTGAGGCACCCGACGCCAAGGAAGGCCTCACGCTGCTCGGCTACTCGAGCCCAGCTCCCGGCAAGTTCAGCATCCACGTGCAGCCCGTCGGAGCCCCCCAGCCCTTCGAAATCAAGCTCTCGGCGCTGAAGTAGGACGGCCCCCAGATCGCTAGCGGCGCGCCGCCCGAGGGCCGGCCTGGAAGTGTCGCCCGTAGATCGGAAGCCCGGGGCGGACACCTTCGACGAGGGTGCCGTCCCGGATGACCGCCGTCCCCCCTACGAAGACGTGGCGGATGCCCGCCGACGGCTGCATCGAGTCCGTGTAGGTGGCTCGATCCAAAACCTCGCCCGGATCGAAGACGACCAGGTCGGCATCGGCACCGGCCTGCACGCGCCCCTTGCGCTTCATCTGCGGCGCGATGGCCTCGAGTCGCCGCGCCGGTAGCAGCGTCATCTTCGTCAGTGCGCTCATCAGATCGAGTGCCTCCCGCTGCCGAACGTAGTGGCCGAGAACTCGGGAATAGGTTCCCGCGCCACGCGGGTGGGCGGGGCCTGCGGCAAACGACATGCCGTCGGAAGCGACGATCACGTCGGGCTGCGCGACCAGCCACTCATTGGTCTCCTCGGACCGACCGTGGATGATGACGGTGCCGCCGCCGCGCCGGTAGTACTGGAAGGTCTCACGGGTCAGGCGCTCACCCGTTTCGGTCCACTGCAGGTTGGCGAAGTCGCCCTGCCAATCGTCGAACAGAGCGCTTTGAATAAGAGTCGAGCCCGCGGTGTAGGGATAGGATTCAGTGGTGACGTCGATGCCGGAGGCCCGGGCGGCCCGGATCAGCTCGAGCGCGGGGCGGGCGGACTCGTCGGTCGACGAGTTTAGATGCACGATATGCAGCGCCACGCCGGTCGCTGCGGCGTTGGCGATCACCTCCTGCAGCGGTGCCAGGCGGTCGCCGCCCATGCGAGCGGCGGCCCTGACGTGGACGAAGATCGGAGCTTCGAGCTCGGACGCCGCGGCGAACGCACGGAAGATCTCCTCGTGAGTGGCACCGGGTGTGTAGGTGATACCGAAGCCGACCCCGAGAGCGCCGTGTCGTAGGCCCTCGGCGATGCGCTCCAGAGTCGCGTCGACGACTTCCCGACTCACGGCGCTGCGAGCGGTCTCACTTCCGAACGCTCCCGCGCGATAGGCGCCTGGCTCACCGACCGAGCCTGCGTGCCCTTCGATTGCGGCATAGCGGGCGATGACGTGGCTCACCGTGGCCCCGTAGTGGATCAGTGCGTCGCCGGCGCGCGCCTCGTGGTACTCCGCGACCGGCCAGGTTCCGATCTCGAGCTCCAGCGCCGTTGTCACGCCGTCGGCGACCTGAAAGCGGTTGCTCGCGAGGTCCTGGCCGTGTGCATGGAGATCGATGAAGCCCGGCGCGACTACCAGGCCGTCGGCGTCGATGGTGGCCGGGGCGACCGGCGCGACGTCGGAAACAGCGGTGATCCGACCTCCCGTGATCGCGACATGGCGAACGGCGTCGAGGCCCGACTCGGGGTCCATGACGCGGCCGTTGAGGATGACGAGGTCCTGAGCGTCCGACGCGAGCGGGCCCGCGACCCAGAGCGCTGCCGTCAGGAGCACGGGAAGGGCGTGGCGCAGCATGCACCCACCCTACCGGATGGAACAGATCCTCCTGCGGGTACACTCAGCGCGCTCGGTCGCGACTCACGCCCGGAGGATTCATGGACTTCAACGACACCCCCGAACAGGCCGAGTTCCGTGCCGAGGCACGCGCTTGGCTCGCCGCCAACGCGCCGCGCTTCGAGAACAGCCGCAGTCGCGGCATCAGCGGCGCGGCATCAGCGGACGATGTCGCCCGCGCCAAGGAGTGGCAGGCGCTGAAGGCCGAAGCTGGATGGGCCGGCCTGCACTGGCCCGAGGCGTACGGAGGACGCAGCCTGTCGAGACTCCACGTCGTCATTTACGGCCAGGAAGAGTCGCGCTATGCGGTGCCCTCGGCGTTCTTCGTCATCGGCCTGAACTTCTGTGGGCCGACGATGATGGAGTACGCAACCGAAGAGGACAAGCGGCGCTACTTGCCGAAGCTCCTCAGCGGAGAAGAGATCTGGTGCCAGCTCTTCTCCGAGCCGGTCGCCGGCTCCGATCTGGCGGGGCTTCGTACCCGCGCCGACCGTGACGGCGACGACTGGGTCATCAACGGCCAGAAGATCTGGAACACCTACGCCCACCTCGCCGACTACGGCATCATGGTCACGCGCCACGATCCAACCCTGCCGAAACACAAGGGGCTGACCTACTTCTTTCTCGACATGCACTCGGCCGGCGTCGAGCCGCGCCCGATCAAGCAGATCGCCGGGACCTCGAACTTCAACGAGGTCTTCTTCACCAACGTCCGTATCCCCGACAACCAGCGCCTCGGCGAGATCGGCGAGGGGTGGTCAGTGGCACTCACAACGCTCATGAACGAGCGTCTCGGCGCCGCCTCGGCGGCACTCCCGCCCGACGTTGCGCACGTGCTCGACCTTTCCAGACGGGTCGAGATCGACGGCGAGCCAGCGCTCCAAAACGCCGCCGTGCGCCAGCGCCTAGCCGACTGGTACATCGAGTCCAAAGGCCTCGAACTGGTCGGGGCGCGCATGGTCACCGCGCTCGCGCAGGGTGCGACGCCGGGACCCGAGGCATCGATCCGCAAGGTCGTCACGGCGTCGAAGACCCAGTCGATCGCAAGCTTCGGCATCGACCTGCAGGAGATGGCGGGAGTGCTGCTCGACGATGCACCCGACGACGCGCTGTTCCAAGACGCATTCTTGCAGAGCCCCGGCAGTCGTATCGCCGGCGGATCCGACGAGATTTTGCGCAATATCATCGCCGAGCGGGTCCTGCAGCTGCCGGGCGACATCCGCGTCGACCGAGATGTGGCGTTCAAAGACATTCCCGTCAACTCGTAGCGCCTGGAGCCAGAACCAGATGCCCTTCGATCTCAATCGGCGCGAGTGGCTTGTCGGCGCGGTTGCAGCGTTGGCCCCCTTCTTCGGATCGTCTCGGTCCGCCCGGGCGCAGCAGCAGCCGGAAGCCTGGGCGAACTGGTCGCGCTCGGTCGAGTGGCACCCGCGGGTCGTCGAGCGACCGGTGACAGTCGACGACGTCGTCGCTGCGGTGCGTGCGAGTGAGGCGCATGGCGATCCGCTGCGCGTCGCGGGCACAGGCCACTCATTCGTGCCGTTGACCGCGACCGATGGCAGCTTCGTCCTCCCGACGCGACTCGCCGGGGTCCAGCACATCGACAACGAAGGCCGACGAGCAACCGTTCTCGCCGGCACCAAGCTATCGGCGATCGACGCGCCGATCCACGAGGCGGGTCTCGCCATGTCGACCCTGCCCGATATCGATCGCCAGTCGTTAGCCGGGGCGATCTCCACGGCAACGCACGGCACCGGTCGCGAGATCGGCAACCTCTCGTCGTTGGTGACGTCCCTGCGGCTGGTCAACGCGACCGGCGAGGTGGTCTCCGCCGGCCCGGAGGAAAACGCCGACCTATTTCAGGCGGCGCGCGTATCGATGGGCCTTTTAGGCGTTCTGACCGAGATCGAGCTACAGCTGGTCCCCGCATTCATGCTGCACGAAAAGTCCTGGGTCGCGACCTACGACGAGATGGCCGAGGGTCTTGAGAGCCACATCGCCGGCCACCGCCACTTCGAGTTCTTCTGGGTCTCTGGGCGCGACGCCTGCCTGATGAAGAGCCTCGATCCGACCGATGAGAGCGAGGACTGGGAGCGCCAGGGTGCGGACGGTCTGAGCGGCGAGCGGGTGGGCTCAAGTGGTGCCATCTTCCCTTCAGTGCGCAACCGGCGCTTCAACGAGATCGAGTACGCGCTGCCCGCCGAGGCCGGTCCCGGGTGCCTGGCCGAGCTACGCCAGCTGATGCTCTCCAAACACGCGGCCATTACATGGCCGCTCGAATACCGCACCGTCGCCGCGGACGACATGTGGCTGAGCCCGGCCTACGGCCGCGCGACCGTCACCATCTCCGCCCATCAGGCCAACGAGCTCGATCATCGGCCCTTCTTCGACGACGTGGAGGCGATATTCCGCAACCACAACGGTCGACCGCACTGGGGAAAGATGCACAGCCTCACGGCCCGCGAGCTGCGCGACCTCTATCCGCGTTTCAACGACTTCGTCGAGCTTCGCCAGGAGATGGACCCCAAGGGCCGCTTTCTCACTCCCTACTGCCGTGAGCTGATGGTCGGCTGACGCCGACCCTGGCCGCGCTACTCGGCGGCGATCGAGCCCGAGAAGCGCAACGACAGGCCGGTGTTGCCGCCGTGCACCTCGACATCGAGGCGATCCTCGAGGTCGACAACGATCCGCGACACCGCCTCGGGCTGGCGCTTGAACTGGGAGCTACGGTAGGCGACTACGCCGCCGCGGCCGATCTGCTGGTTTGCCAAGCTCGCGGCGTGACGAACACCGAACAGATCGACCACCATGCGATGGGGCTCCTCGAGCCGGAACGCGACCCACGAGAACTCACCGTCGCCACGCACTTTGAGCTCGACGCCGAGGCCGTCCCCCACTTCGACGCTCAGGAGCCGCGTAGACTGATCGCCGGCGGGCTCGGGGCCCCACAGCGCACCGCGCATGCCGTAGCCGATGGCAGAAGGACCGGCCGGAAGCGGCATCTCTGGAGCGGTTTCGGGCAGTCGCGAGACATCGGGGACGATGTCGGCGAGAACGTCGGTGCGAAACGTCACCTCGGGCAAGTCAGTTGGCAGCGGCAGGTCGGGGTCGTACTCGGCATCGATCGGGAAGTCAGCCAAAGCGGGCAGATCCGCATTGGCAGCGGGATCGAGGCCTCGTAGCTCAGGCAGGTCCAGGTCGGCTTCGGCCAACTGCGGCAATACTGTCTCCGGCGGATCGGCCTCGGGTGCCACCTCCGGCATCGACTCGGCGGGCGCAGCGGCATCGGCTACCACTGGCGGAGGCGGGTACGCGGCGGCGTAGTCGCCGGGCTCCCCGAGAAAGAGGCTCAGCCCCTCGGGATCGCTAGCCAGCGAGACCTCGGCTGCCGCGGCCAGCTCGAGTGACACTCGGGAGACTGGCACTGGCTCGATACGCAGCTGCGACGACCGAGCGACGGACACCAGGCCGCTGCCGTCCAAGACGGGTCTCGAGACCAGATTGATGACCTGCGGGAGATCCACGACCAGCCTCTCTGGACGATCGAGACGAAAAACCTTGAAGAGAAACTCGCCCTCGCCGACCAGGCGGACCGCGGTGGCGCCGTCGCGCGACGGCCCGATCTCGACCTCCTTCAGCCACAACGCCGCCTCGTTCCGGAGGCCCGGAGATTCGAGCGCCTGCTCCTGCCCGTAGGGGACATCGAGGGGCGCTGCGTAGAGAGCGGCGGCAGCCGCGGGCACGACCGCATCCGCTGCGACTGCCTCCACAGCGAGTGCCGGTGGCGGCGCCGCATCGACGACGACGGCAGGCGCGGGAGCAGGGGCCGGCTCGGGCATAGCGGGTGCCGGCTCGGGCACAGCGACGGGCTTCGCGGGCGGGGTCACCTCGGCGACCGCTGCAGCTCGGGGTTGTGTCAGCTCGGGAAGCGGTGTCTCTTCGATCTCGACATCGGAGCTACGGCGCTGCGCCGGCGCGCTAGCCGCTTCGGCATCGGCCTCTTCGGCCGTCCAATACGGCGCCGGTGCGCTGATCGGGCGAGCCGGCCGCTCGGTCGCCGCTGTGCGCCGTACCGGTTCGGGGCGCTTCGGCTTCGCCTTCACGCGTGGCTCGTTCGGCTGCCAGCCGTGCGCCGGCCGAATGACCGAACAACCCGACAGGAGCAGGCTCAAGCTCACGAGCGCGACGAACGCACAGAAAAGACCACGGCCCCTCCGCACGTGGCTCCCAGCCGTTGAGAATCCTCGCATCGACACGGTACGAGGCATTCTACCCGAAGCCAAAATTGTCGACGAGTTCGGAACAACCCGGACCCCGACGTCGTCTTTGACTCGTGAGCGAACCCGCCAAACGACCCACCAACAGCGGCGGGCCGCCAATGCCACAGACGCCGGCGGCGGCCGCGGTTCCCGCGCCGCCTCCTGGACGCCCACGGATCTGGGTGCGACTGGCGGTTATTGGCGTCCTGCTCGTGATTGCAGGCGGGGTCGGGTCGCGTTTCGTCGGTGGCCGCGGTAGGCCAGGTGAAGAATTCACTCTTCCTGCCGTCGCGGTGCGCGCCGAGCTCGTAGCGCGGGCGTCACTCGCCATCCAGTCGTCGTACCCGGGAGAGTTGATCGGCGAGGTCTCCGACCTCTCGCCGCAGGTCTCTGGCATTCTCGCCGAGGTGCCGGTGCGCATCGGCGACGTCGTCGCCCAGGGGCAGGTGGTGGCGGTGATCGACGACGTCGATCTGCGCAATCAGCTCATGGAAGCGAAGGGTCAACTCGGCGTCGCCGACGCCAATCGCAAGCGATCGCAGGCCGAGCTCATCGGCATGGCCGCCGACCACCGCCGCAGCGATCGCCTCTACCAAGAGAACCTTCTCAGTGAGCAGGAGTTCGATCGCGTGGTCGCCAATCTGGCCACCGCTCAGGCCACTCTCGCCGCCTCCCACGCACAGGTCGAGCAGGCCGGAGCCCGTGTGGCCCTGCTCGAGGAGCAGCACGCGAATGCGCGCCTGCTCGCGCCCTTCGGCGGGACGGTCGCGGCGCGCTATCTCGACCGTGGGGTGCTCGTACAGCCGGGAACGCCGATCTTGCGCCTGGTCGAGGCGGCCCCGCTCTTGGCCCAGTTCCATGTACCGGAGCGCGATCTCGGCGCGGTTCGGCCCGGAGTGACGCTGTCCGTGCAGACCCAGGGAACCGGCGCTCGCCTGTTCGCAGGCACGGTGCTCAGGGTATCCGGCGAAGTTTCTCGCAATGACCGCACCGTCACCGTCGAAGCCGGACTGAACGAGAGCGACGCGCTGCTTCGGCCCGGAATGTACGCTGAAGTGGTCGTGCGAGTGCAAAGCATCGAAGACACGCTGGTCGTCCCTGGCTCCGCGATCCTCGAACGGGTGGCGATGGACGGCACACGCCACGAGGGTGTGTTCGTCGTACGCGACGACACGGCCGCCTGGGTGCCCGTCGTTGTCGAGGGCCGTTCCGGCAATCTCGCCGCGATCGAGGCCCCGATAGAGAGCGGTGACCTGGTGCTGACCCTTGGCCATACCGAGCTCGAAAACGGCGGTCGCATCAACGTGGTCGGGAGCGCAGCCCCGCAACAGAACATGCAGGAAAGCACCTCGTGAGCCTGTCTTCGGTCGCGGCGCGGCGTCCGGTCGGTACGGCGATGCTCTTTTTCTGCGTCGTCATGCTCGGAGTCGTCGCCTCGCGACAGCTCGCCGTCGACTTCATGCCAGAGGTCGACATGCCGCGCGTGTCCATCAGCACCACCTACGAGGGCGTGGCGCCCGAAGAGATGGAGAGCCTCATCACCCGGCCGATCGAGCAGGCGATGTCGACCATCGAAGGCGTCGACCAACTCGACGCCACCTCGTCGGAGGGTATAAGCCAGGTCTCGATCATGTTCGACTGGGGCCGCGACCTCGACGAAGCGATCAACGACATCCGCGAAAAGCTCGATCGGGTGCGCGAGATGCTGCCGCCCGATGCGCAGCCGCCGACGCTGTTCAAGTTCAACCTATCGGACATGCCGGTCGCCTTCCTCGGCCTGTCCGGAGGCGGCGACGCTCGTCGACTGCGCTACCTCGCCGACGAGGTTCTCAGCCGGCGCCTGGAAAGGATTCAAGGCATCGCGTCCGTCGATACGCGCGGCGGGCGTGTTCGCGAGATTCAGGTGCGGCTCGACGAGCATCGCCTCGCGGCCCTGGGCATCACTCCGCGGCAGGTCACCCAGGTACTTGGGCGTGAGAACCGCAACGTGTCCGCCGGCGACATGATGGAGACCGGCAAGGAGGTCCTGATTCGCAGCGTCGGAGAGTTCACCGACGTGCGCCAGATCGCCGACACCGTGGTGACCACTCGCGACGGCCGGCCGATCTTCGTCCACGACCTAGGGACGGTAGAGGACACGTTTCAGGACATCAAGAACGACTTGTCGATCGACGGTGCTGCAGGCATGCGCCTGTACGTGCAGAAGCAGTCTGGCGCCAACACGGTGGAGGTCGCCGAGCGGCTGCGCGCCGAGATCGCCAATATCAACCGCGACTACGAAGGCCGATTGCAAGTAACGATTCTGATGGACAGCTCTGAGTTCATCCGCAGTTCGGTCTCGAACGTGCAGCGCGGCGCTCTGTTCGGCGCAGTGCTGGCCGTCTTCGTACTGATCGTCTTCCTGCGCGACGGCCGCGCCACCCTGATTGTTGCGACCGCCATCCCAATCTCCGTGCTGGCGACCGTCGCGCTGATGTACTTCAACGGCTTCACGCTCAACGTGATCTCGCTCGGCGGCATCGCGCTCGGTATCGGGATGCTGGTCGACAGTGCCATCGTCGTGCTCGAGAATATCTACCGCAAGCGCCACGAGGGACATGGGGCGCTCGACTCGGCGATCGAGGGCAGTCGCGAGGTCAGCCTGGCGATCCTCGCCGGCACGTTGACGACCATCGCGGTCTTCGTACCTGTGGTCTTCATCCAGGGCATGGCCGGCATCTTCTTCAAGGAGATGGCGGTGGTCGTGAGCTTCGCTCTGATCTGCTCGCTCGCCGTGGCTCTAACCCTGATTCCGGCGGCTGCGGCCAAGTGGCTGCCCGAGCCGGGCGAGGGTCAACGTTTTCGCCATGAGGCCTTTGGTGGCGTGCTCGAAAAGGCCGGCAACATGCTGCGCGCGCTCGACGGCGCCTACGGACGCGTGCTCGAGCGCGCCCTGCGCCACCCGTGGAGAGTGGTGGGAATCTCGGTCACGATGTTCGTGCTGTCGTTTCTGGCGATACCGCTCGTGGGCTTCGAGCTCATGCCCGAGACCGACGAGGGCCGGATGCGAGTCAGCGTCGAACTCGAGGTCGGTACCCCGGTCGAAACGACCATGGTGACCATGCAGGATCTCGAGCTGCGACTGCGCAATCAGCTGGCAGACGGCGAGCTGGAGCACCTGATCACCAACGCCGGCCCCGAGGGCTTCTGGCGGCCCGCATCCGGCAATCAGGGCACCATGGATGTGATGCTCACGCCGGTCACCGAGCGCCAGCGCGGTGTCGACAACATTATCGGAGCCTTCCGCCAGGCGGCGAGCCAGGTGCCCGGCGCCGACATCCGTATCTACCCGTCGTCGTCGAACATGATGATGGGCATGATGCGCGGCGGCAGCGAGCGACTGTCGGTCGAGATTCGCGGCCACGACCTCGGGACCGCCGACAGGTTGGCCAACCGCATCCTGCAGGTTCTCGAGAGCGTCCCCGGCGTCGCCCACCCGCGCATCGACCGCGACAACGGGCAGCTCGAGCGCGCTCTGACCTTCGATCGCAAGCGCCTGGCCGAGCTCGGCCTGTCGGGCACCGACGTCGCCGAAACCGTGGAGCACTTCGTGCTCGGTCGCGTGGCCACGCGCTACCGAGACGGCGGCAACGAGTACGACGTCCGCGTGCAGCTGCACCAGGACAACCGCGAGCTCGTCGAGCAGCTACCGCAGCTTCCGGTCGTGACCGCGTCGGGCGACGTCGTCCCGCTTGGAGCACTGGCGCAGATCGATGAGCGCACGGGGCCGACTTCGATCAATCGCCGCGACCAGGAGCGTTTCCTCAGGGTGACAGCCGGCTTCTCGGGGCGTCCCTTCTCCGACGTAGTGCGCGACGTAAGAGCCGGGCTCGAGAACCTCGAAATACCCGAGGGCTTCAGCGCCGGGCTCGGCGGCGAGGTCGAAGAACAGCGCGAGGTCTTTGCCGATCTGCTGTTGGGCTTGGCGCTGGCGATCTTTCTGGTCTTCACCGTCATGGCGATCCAATTCGAGTCGCTCCTGCACCCCCTGATCATCATGACCGCGGTGCCCTTCAGCTTCATCGGCATGGTCCTGTCGTTGCTGGTTACCGGCACGACACTGAACATGAACTCGATCCTCGGCGTGATCGTTCTCATCGGCATCGTGGTCAACAACGCCATCGTCCTGGTCGACTACGTCAACCTGCTTCGACGCGAGCGGGACCTATCGCTGATGCAGGCCCTAGTGCAGGGCGGTGCCCGTCGGCTGCGACCGATTCTCATGACCACGCTCACAACCGCCCTCGGCCTCATGCCGCTGGCGATCGGTCTGGGCGAGGGCAGCGAGATCCAGGTTCCGATGGCGCGGGTGGTGATCGGAGGGCTTCTGACCTCGACCCTCATCACGCTGTTGTTCGTGCCATCGTTGTATCTGATCGTCGAGCGGCGCAAGGCAGCCCGCACCGAGCGCAGGGCCGCGGCCGGCCGAGCGAGAACCGGCTGGGCTCCAGGTCCCGCATCGCCCGCCGGCGGCTCCTGATCGCTACCCGGCCGGAACCAGACCCAGGATCCGCACCGGTCCGCCGGAGCCGTTGTCGGTCTTCATCGGTAAGGCAACCGTCCATGCGCCCGTGGGCGGCAGCCGCTCGAGCTTGGCGACGTTCTCGAGGCCGATGACGTTGGCCCCGTTCACCACCTGGTGGACAATGAAGTCCTCGGAAGGGCCGTAGTCGATCGATGCGGTGTCGATCCCAAGCGCGGCCACTCCGCGCTCGACGAGCAGGCGCGCCGCCGCCTCGCCGTAGGACGGGAAGTGGAGCTTCGTCGCGTCGCCCACGGTGTCGTCGCCGAGGTAGCGCATCGCGTCGGGCCAGCGCTCGCCCCAGCCGGTGCGCAGGTAGACCGTCGAGCCCGCCGGGATTTCTCCGTGCTCAGCCTCCCAGGCCTCAACGTCGCCGACGGCCAGCCGATAGTCGCGATCCGCGGACGCCTCGGCGGAAATGTCGAGGACCACCGCTGGCGTCAGCAGCCGATCGAGAGGGATCGCCTCCGAGGTCCAGCCATTCTCGGAGAAGTGGCGCGGCGCGTCCAGGTGCGTGCCGCCGTGCTCGGGTGCACAGAAGTCGTAGGCCGAGTAGAAGTAGCCCCCCTTACTGATGCCGTACGCCACCTCCTTCAAGTCGAACTTCTGCATCGCCGTGGGCCAAAAGAGCGTGTCCTCGCCGTAGCTCCAGGACAGATCCACCAGCTCGAGGTCAGCGAATGAGAGTCCGGCTGCGGGCTCCGCCGCTCGCTCATCGCTGACCGAGACGGTACAGCCCAGCGACAACAGGACGAGGCTCGAGGTGATCCACTTCATGGCAAGTCCTCCTGCAACGGATCATACGAGCCTCGAGCGGTCGGTCTACGCCCGGTGCTACAGTTTTGGCGCTCCCGAACGACGGACGGCGGAGGAATGTCGGAGGTCACCACATCGAGACTCTCGGAGCTCGTCCGGCTCGCCTCTGCTGTGGGGATTTACAAGCTGGCCCTGGTCCTTCTGGCCTTCACGGCACCGCTCTTGTTGCCGGGAGCCTTCAACGGCGAGGCCTGGCTTGGCCATTTTCACTGGCCGGAGTCGGGCTCTCCGACTCCGACCTCGAGCCTGGAGACCTGGCACGCCCAGCACTATCTCTATCTAGCTGCAGAAGGTTACGGACAGCCGCGTCCACCGATCGCCTACTTTCCGCTCTTCCCATGGCTGATCCGATGGATCTCACTGGCCCCGGGCATCTCTTTTCTCGGCGCTGCCCTCTTGGTCTCGAATCTCAGCTCGCTGGCCGCGGTGATCCTGCTCTTCGCTCTGCTGCGCCGCGCCCACCCAGGCACCGAGTGGGCCACCCTCGTCCTGCTCCTCGCCTTCCCCGGTGCCCTGTTCTTCCAGCTGCCGTACACCGAGGGCCTGTTTCTGCTGCTGATTGTCGCTGCCTTCTGGGGGTTTGAGCTCGAACGCTACGAACTCGTGGCCGCAGCGGGCTTTCTGGCCGCGCTGACGAGACCGGTTGGGGTGGCGCTGTGCCTCGTCATCGCATGCGACCTCTACGATCGATGGCGTTGGGACCGGCGGCTCGACGGCATCGAGGTGGTCTCCATGGCGGCACCACTTGCTGGATTCACGTTCTATCTCATCAACATGCGCATCGTCAGCGGTGACGCTCTCGCCGGGCTCGCCCGCCTCCCCGGCCTCGTGGACCCAGGCGGCCTCGTGCGAATCCCGCAGTTCTTCGCCCGCTTGTTCGACATGCGCGCGATTCACGATTTCGAGTACTCCCTTCTGGACCGCCTCGCGTTCCTGTTGGTGCTCGCCACCCTGTTCCCCGTCTGGCGCCTCGACCGACGCTTCTTCTGGTTCTGCCTGCCGATCGTGCTCATCGCGCCACTCGCCGGCAGCTTCACGTCGTTCACCCGCTACGCGGCCGTCCTGTTCCCGATCTTCGTCGTCTTGGGCGGCATTTTCACCGCTGGGGAACGCCGAATTTGGCTCGCCACAACGGCTTCGATTTTCTTGGCCATTCAGGTGGTGCTCCTCGTGCGCCACGCGACCTTCCACTGGGCCGGGTAGAATCGCGCCCCCGATGAGCGCGCGAATCGGCATTCTGACCGTTTCGGACCGAGCCAGCCGCGGCGAGTATGAGGACCGCGGCGGTCCGGCGATCCGCGCCTATCTGACGGAGGTCGTGACCTCGGAGTGGGCGGCCGTGGCACGCGTCGTCCCCGACGAGCGGCCGGAACTCGACGACGCGATCATCGAGCTGTGCGACAGCGAGGGGTGCTGCCTGGTCATCACGACCGGCGGTACCGGTCCGTCGGCGCGCGACGTCACTCCAGAGGCCACCGATGCCGTATCCCAAAAGAGCATGCCCGGCTTCGGCGAGCTGATGCGCAAGGTCTCGCTCGAAGCGGTGCCGACCGCCATCCTGTCCCGCCAGACCGCGGGCATCCGCGGCGGGTCGCTGATCGTCAACCTTCCCGGGCAGCCCAGGGCCATCTCGGAGTGTCTCGACGCCGTCTTCCCGGCCATCCCCTACTGCGTCGATCTGATTGGCGGTCCGTACCTGACGACCGACGAGAGCCGAATCGTCGCCTTCCGTCCGAAGAAGAAGTAGAGGACCGATGGCCGACACGACCCTCACCGAGGTCCGCCGCCTGCCCGACGAGGGCGCCTTTCTACTCACCTGGGACGACGGGTTTCAGGCGAAGCCGTCCTATCGCTACCTGTCCGGCTACTGTCCGTGCGCGGGGTGTCAGGGCTACGGCGGACAGATTAGCTACCGCGAGCCAGCCGAAGACGTCGAGCCGCAGGAAGTATCGCCGGTGGGGAACTACGCCATTCACATCGTATGGCGCAACGGCTGCCGCGACGGGATCTACAGCTATCGCTTCCTGCGCCGCCTGTGCTCCGCGCGGGAAGGGGAAACGCCGACCCTCGACAAAGACGACCTGGCTTGATGAGGGCCGCCTGAATGCAGGACAGACCCAGTGCCTGGGAGCTGCTCGACGCGGTCGCGGAGCTTCTGGAGGAGACTTTGATGCCGGCGACGGAGGGTGGCGTGCGCCACCAGGCGCGCGTGGCCGCCAACCTGTGTCGCATCGTCCAGCGTGAGCTGGAATCCGGTGCCGAGCTCGAGGCCCGCGAGGCCGAGTTGATCGCCGAGGCGCTGGGTGAGGATGAAGCTATCGGAGCGACCGAGTTGGGTCGGCAGCTCAGCGAAAGGCTTCTCTCGGGAGACGAGGATCTCGAGCGCCGAGCCTGGCCCGCCCTGGTGAAGATCGTGCGCGGCAAGCTGTCGATCTCAAAGCCCGGTTACGACGATTACGACTACGCCGGAGAGTCCGAGTCGTGACCGACCTCGCCGCCGTACGAGAGGGCATCGAGCGCTTCCTGTCGGACGAGTGGGGGGAGGTGTCGGTAGGCGAGCTGCAGCCGGTGTCGGCCGGAGCCCGGCGCCTGAACGTGCTCTTCGACGCCGAGCGACAGGGAGAGCCCCTCGGACTGGCGGCGACCGTGGTCCCGACCGCAGCGATTCAGATCGTGTCCACCGAAGCCGAGGCTTCCAACCTGCGCTTCGCCGAGGCGGCGGGAGTACCGGTGCCGCACGTCCACGCGGTATGTACCGACGAGGCCTACGTCGGCGGTCCCTTCATCATCTCGACCCGCGTGGCGGGGGTGAGCGTGGCGCGACAGATCTTGAGGCTCGCCACCGACACCGAAGGGCTCGGCGCTCGCGTCGGACGCCAGATGGGCGAGGCGATGGCGAAGCTTCATCTGTCGCCCACCGACGCCGCACATCCGACCCTGCGTCGCCCGCACAACGGCTCCCCTGCGAAGACCGGGCTCGCAACGCTACGCGAGCTGCTCGAGTCGCTCCTGCAGCCGTCTCCGACCTTCGCGCTCGCCTACAAGTGGCTCGAACGCCACCGGCCGGCCGACCCCACGAGCCTTGTCTTCGTGCACGGCGACTTTCGCCACGGCAACATCCTGGTGACCGAGCACGGCCTCGAGGCCGTGCTCGACTGGGAGGGGTGTCACCTCGGCGACGGCATGGAGGACGTGGCCTGGGTGTGCCAACGTATGTGGCGCTTCCGCAACGACGGCCTCGAAGTAGGCGGTCTCGCTGACCGCACCGATCTGCGCGCCGGCTACGAGGCCGCCGGCGGCGCCTGGGACGAGCACAGTTTTCACTGGTGGAAGGTCTACGGTGCGTTGCGCTGGGGGATGGGCCTCGCAGGACAGTCGCGCCAGCATCTCGACCGCTCGTTCCGGTCGGTCATCATGGCCGGCAGCGGACGGCGCTGCGCCGAGCTCGAGTACGACCTCCTAAGGCTCCTGGCCGGCTCCTACCAGTAGGACCGGGCCGGGGCCCACGCCCGAGCACGTAGAAGACCTCGACCGGCTACCCGCCTAGGTTGATGGCCGGGCTGACGACGCCTTGCGCATCGGCCGCGAGCAGTGCGACGAAGGGATAGCCGCGCTCACGAATGCGATCGGCGCCGCCGGCCTGTCGATCGAGAACCGCGGCGACCACCTTGACCTCGCAGCCGGCCGTCTCGACGGCGTCGAGCGCACGCAGCACCGAACCGGCGCTGGTGACGACATCATCGACGAGTGCCACTGGACGGCCGGGCTGAATCAGGGGCCGACCCGTCGGGTACCAGGACTCGTCGATCTTCTGCCCGCGCCCGTGGTCCTTGTCGTCGTTGCGCACCGTGAAGCCGTACATCTCCGGCTCGCGGCCGTCCGAGGCCATGGCAACGGCGGTCGCGAGGTACGCCGCCCCCATCGCCAACCCGCCGACACCAAGGACCTGGTGCGGAAGCAGCAGTCGGTACAGGCCCTCGCCGATCAGCGCGGCGCCGCGTGGGCTCAAGACGCTGAGCTTGGTGTCGCAGTAGTACGCACTCGAGGCCCCCGAGGCCAGCGTGAACTCGCCGTAGCGGATGCTGCGCTCGACGATCAGCTCACGGAGCTCGGCCAGGAGAACCTCGAGCTCCATCTCCTCGGGAATCGTCCGATTCAAAACGCCGCGCCCTCGTCGCACCACTGCTCGATCGAGGCGTAGGCGTTGTGCGCGTGGATCGACTCGTAGTTCTCGACCTCGATCGAGAACCAACGGATGCGAGAGTCGTCCTTCAGCCGCAAGGTGACCTCGCGGCTCAGGTCCTCGACGAAGCGCGGGTTGTCGTAGGCCTTCTCGGTGACGAACTTCTCGTCGGGCCGCTTGAGCACCGGGAAGAGGTCGCAGCTCGCCGACTCCTCCACCAGCTCGATCAGCTCTTCGAGCCACAGCTCACCGTCGAAGCGGACCTTGAGGCGGACTACGCCGCGCTGGTTGTGCGCACCGCGCGCGCTGATCTCTTTCGAGCACGGGCACAGGGTCGTGACCGGCACCTCCGCGAGCGCGATGAAGTCGTCGTTTTCGCCGGCACATGCATCGAAGCCGCACACGTAGGGCATCATGCCGCGTGCGCCTGTCACCGGGGCTCGCTTCTCCATGAAGTAGGGGAAGGTGACGAAAAAGTGGGCCGTCTGGGCCTCGAGCCTGGTGCGCATCGCATCAAGGATCTCCGGGATCTCCTCGACGCCGATGGGCCCCTCGTGGGCGTTCAACGCCTCCAGGAAGCGGCTCATGTGGGTGCCCTTGAAGTGTGCCGGCAGGTCTACATACATGTTGAGCCGGCCGATCGTCGACTGGGTACCGTTGGACCGGTCTTTGACGATGATCGGATACTCGATGTTCTTCACACCCACCTTGTCGATCTTGATGTCGCGGGGGTCGCGGCTCGACTGGACGTCGGCAAGCTCGGCCGCAACCATGTCCGTCTTGTCGATGACCATCGTCATGGGAGTGTCTCCTGGGATTGTGTCGGTACGGCGGCGA
>JAYZDP010000109.1:0-14885 GCA_036337765.1 Acidobacteriota bacterium | reverse complement strand
CAGAATCGAAACCCATCTGATTCTCATCGCTTCTCTGGGGCCCTGAGGGCCTTATGGATTCTGTTGGATTCGCCTGCAAGAGTTCCAGGATGGGCACAGTCACAATCGACAGGGTGTCGCCCAGAACTCGAGCGGGAACCGCTGTCGTGAGCGGTGAACTCCGACACCGTAAGCGGTTATCATAAGAGGATGAGCAAGCGACTCTCCACCTCCGTTCTCGTCTGCGCCCTTTTCGCGCTTCTCTTGCTGACGGCTGCCGCCGGCGCTCAGAACCCGGGTGCTGCCGACGTCTGGGACCAGGGTGGCGCCGAGACGGGTGCCTCAAACCGCGACAACACCCGCACCTACGGCACGGTGTACGACCCGGCCGGCAACCCGATGCCGAAGGTCGACGTCTGGATCGTCAACGACAACGCGCCCGCCCATCGTGTCCGCGCCAAGACGCGTGCCACCGGCGTCTATCAGATCCGCAACATGGGTCCGCTCTACAACCGGGACGACGTCTACGGCATCGTGCTACGCCTGTCGTTCGAGACTCCCGGCTACCATTCGGCCGAATACATCGTGCCGGTCGAAAGGAACGAGATCGAGTGGCTGTACCCGATCCTCTGGCCCGAGGGCGAGGAGCCCTCGGCCGACACCCGGTACGTCATGGTCTCTGGGCGGCTCGTCAACGCGAAGGGCAAGAAGGTCAAGGGTGGCACGGTCGCCATCACCTCACCTGACGACAGCTCCCTGAACCTCGAGATCGCGGCCGACAAGGCCGGCAACTTCCAGGCGCTCGTCTGGGACGCTCCGCAGCGCATCAACGTCCAAGCAACCGCACCCGGCGCCGGTACCGGTGAGAGGTCGATCGACCTCTCGACGGCCACGCGCCACGATCTGGTGACTGTCGTCACCGCCCTCATCGAGCTCTAGCGCGCCGGAGTAGTGGACGGGGCCGTCGCTCCGCGTCGACGAGGAGCTTGCCCTACCCAAGGCAAGGAGTACGGACTCATCACAGGGGCCGCTCAGCGTCTCTCTCGGGAGCATCTCGGCCCGACCTGTTAGATGGATGTTAGATGGAGCCCCGCATGCCGAAAGCGGCGACAGGAAATACCCAAGAAGAACAAAGGGTTTCTCGGTCTTCGGTGGCTGAAGCGCGTCAAACTGTACGTTCTATACCATTCCCTGGCCACGCAAGACGCCATGGAAACCACCGAGCTCCGAATCGTCATCTCTAGCCGCGACTGGCGCCGCGGCAGCCCGATGGATCTGCAGGAGCCACTCGAGGAGGCGCTGGCGGAAGCCGGCCTAGGCGAGATCACCCGAGGTGGCGCCGCACCGGGTCGGTTCTTCCTGATCGCGGAGGTCACCGATACCGATCGGGCGCGTCGCGTCCTGCTCGAAGTGCTCGTCAAGGCTGGAGCTCCGGCCTCGACTCGGATCGAGGCGCTCGGAAATCGCAAGCCTGTCGACCTGCGGTAGCGTACGCCCGCCAACGCCGAGGAGGCAGCACCGATGTACATCGCCATGAACCGCTTCCGCATCGCCCTGGGAAGGGAAGAGGTCTTCGAGCAGCTGTGGCGCTCACGAGATTCCTACCTCGACGAGGTGCCGGGGTTTCGCGAGTTCCACCTGCTGCGCGGACCCTCCGACGAGGAGATGACCTTGTTCGCGTCCCACTCCGTCTGGGACTCCGAAGAGACCTTCATCGCCTGGACCGAGTCCGAGTCGTTCAGCAAGGCCCACGCCCAGGCACGGGCCCCCGAAGGCACCTATCTCGGACACCCTCAGTTCGAGGGGTTCGCGGTCGTTCTCTGAATCGGAATCGCTAGCGCGGCGAGGCGGAGACCGCCTGCCAGAGCGACAACTCAGGCCGGTCCCATCCTTCGCCACCCTGGTAGCGGCCGACGACCTCGTCGCCGCGAAAGACCACCGCGGTCGGCAAGGCCTTGACCTCGAGCAGCTTCACCTGCGGGTGCTCCCACGCATCCTCGACCGGCAGCCCGTAGTACTCGAAGGTGATCTTGCCAGGCCCCACGGCCTCCTGGACCCTGAGGCCTCGCGGCAGGTAGATCTTGCAGACCGAGCACCAGGAGCCAAAGACCACCCGCACCCGGTACTCGTCGTCGACCTTCGCCAGCTTCGCGATCAGCTCCGCATCCGGTTCGTATGCATCGGCCGCGGTGCGGTACTCCGGGCTGTGCTCGAAGAGTTCGTCGAGCCGACGTTCTCCGACGAGCGCCGGACTCGGCTGCAGCCGCAACTCCTGGTCGCCATGACGGATAACAACGACGGCGCCCTCGATCTCGAAGGAGCCGAGGCTGGTGAGCGCTTCTCCTCGCTGCAGCTCCAGGTTGCCGCCGTGCTCCCTAAAGCGATCCGTGGGCAGAGCCTGCACGCCGCGGCTCCGCACGTGGATCAGGACCGCGCTCGGCAGCCGCGACGACGCCACGATCACCGCCGGAGGTGAGGCGCTGCGGTAGACGCCGGCCGCTTGGTCTCGGCGACCGTCAACGTAGACTTCGAAGTCGCCGATCGGCGTGAAAAGCGCCCCACCCTGCGCAACTGCCGCGCCGGTCAGCGCGCACGTCAGCAGCGCAACAGCATTGGCTTTGAGGATCGACGGCAGAACGGTCATGGGGAAGAGCTATTGTAATCTCGATCCGCGGCTTCTCAGCCGACCGCTCTGCGGCTTCTGAGCCGACGCGCCCCTCCGATGAGCCATCTATTCGCCTATCTGTCGCGCATGAAGTTCATCCGTCGCTGGGGGCTGATGCACTCTACGTACCCGGAGAACGTGCAGGAGCACAGCCTGCGCACGGCACAGGTGGCGCACGCGCTGGCTCTCATCCGCAACCGATCGCACGACGACACCGTCGACGCCGGACGCATCGCGGTCTTGGCGCTTAACCACGACGCATCGGAGGTGCTGACCGGCGATCTGCCGTCGCCAATCAAGTACCTCCACCCCGACATCAAGGACGCCTACAAGGAGATCGAGGGCTCCGCGACAGAGACCCTCCTGGGAATGGTCCCCGAGCCCCTTCGCGGTGACTACCGGAGCGTGCTCGTCGAGGACGAGTGGAGCGTCGACGCGGTCGACGAGATCGACCTGCCCGAAGTGCGGAGCTTCATGTAGACCTTCGTCCCGAGCCTAGCGCTACCGCTCGACGACCTCGGCGACCGACAATGATCCATCTCCTTGTTTCCTGCCCCGCGTGCGAGCGCCAGTTCGACGCCGCCAAGCGGATCCCCGGAGACCAGTTCCACTGCCGATGTGGCCGCATCCTCTGCCTTTCCGAGGCCAGGCGGCACGCCAGGAAGAGGAGCCGGCCTGCGCCTTCTGCCGCGCTGACTTCACTCTCCACGAGAAGGATCTGTACACCGTCTGACCGAAGTGCCTGGCACGCATCAGCGACAAGGCGCGCTACTGCCACCACTGCGCGACGCCGATCCTCCCCGCGGGCTCCGCAGGCGAGCCTACCCAGTCGCCGTGGACGGCGTGCAGTGAGGGGCGATCCCTCGCCTCGCGCAGCCTCGGCGAGCCGGCCGTCTCCGTTCTCGAGTGCCCGGGTTGCGCCGGCCTGTGGCTCGGTCGCGAGGCCTTTCAGGTCTTTCGTGAGAAGTCCCAGGACCGTGCCGCTAACGATCCGTCCGAAGTCGGCGATCGCGTCCGCGGCACGCCAGAGGCCGCGGGCAGCGGCGAGCGCCCGACCTACCGTGCCTGCCCTACCTGCGAAAAGCTCATGCACCGCATGAACTACGGTCGCAAGAGCGGCGTCATCATCGACGTCTGCCGCCCTCACGGTATGTGCTTCGATGCCGCCGAGCTCGACACCATCCTGCGTTGGATCCAGACCGGCGGCGAAAACCAGGCCCAGCGACTCCAACACCAGGAGCTCGCCGAGCGAGCCCACGCCGACCGGATCCGCCGGGACATGGACCCTGCCGAGCCGGAGTGGAACCAAGATCCAGGATTCGGTGCACTAACCTGGGGCCTAGGCGGCTTCCTGACGTCCCTCTTCAATGATTGAGATCGTTTCTTCCCAACAAGGAGACCTGAATTGAGACTCGCAACCTTCCTAGACGGGCAACGCCCAAGGGTGGGCGCCGTGGACGGCGACAGCATCGTGGACCTGACCACGGCCGGGCTCGGCGCCGACATGACGGCTCTTATCGAGGCGGGCCCGGAGGCACTTGCCCGCGCGGCAGAGATCGTTGGGGGTGGAGATGGTCGGTCAACGCTCGCCGAAGTCGAGATCCTCTCGCCGATCGCGCAGCCACCGAAGATCTTGGCCGTCGGCCTAAACTATGCCGACCACGTCGCCGAGACCGGCCGTGACGCGCCCATCGTCCCGATGATCTTCAACAAGCAGTCGACCTCGATCTGCAATCCGGGCGACCCGATCCACGTGCCACGCGCATCGCACATGGTCGACTGGGAGGGTGAGCTCGGGGTGGTCATCGGTAAACGTTGCCGTCACGTCCCGGCTGAGAAAGCCGCCGGCGTCATCTTCGGCTACACGATCGTCAACGATGTCAGCGTGCGCGACTGGCAGCACCGGGTACCGACCTTCACCATGGGCAAATCGTGGGATACCCACTGCCCGCTGGGACCGGTGATCGTCACCGCCGACGAGATCGGCAACCCGCACCGCCTGGAGCTCAAGACCTGGGTCAACGACGACCTGCGCCAGAGCTCCAACACCAAGCACCTCATCTTCGACTGCTACACCCTGGTCGAGCACCTCTCGACGGCCTTCACCCTGGAGCCTGGCGACGTCATCTCGACCGGCACACCGAGCGGCGTCGGCGCGGCCATGGATCCCCAGGTGTGGCTCGTCAACGGTGACACCGTACGGATCGAGATCCAGGACATCGGCACACTGTCGAATCCGGTCATCGACGAGCCCGAAGACACCCCATTGTTTTGAAGATAGCCATCGGCTCAGATCACGCCGGCTTCCGTACCAAGCAGATGCTGATCTCGGCACTCCGCGAGGACGGTCACGAAGTCGAGGACTTCGGCACCGACTCCACCGAGTCGGTGGACTACCCGCTGTTCATCCGGCCGACCGCTGAGACCGTGGCGGCAGGCCGAGCGGACCGCGGCATCGTTTTAGGTGGATCGGGCAACGGTGAATCGATCGCCGCCAACAAGGTCGCCGGTGTGCGCTGCACCCTCTGCTGGAGCGAAGAGTCGGCGCGCCTGGCGCGCGCTCACAACGATGCCAACGTGCTGGCCATGGGTGAGCGTCTGGTCACGCAGGAGCAGGCACTCTCAATCGTCCGCATCTGGCTAGACACACCCTTCGACGGAGGCCGGCACGCGCGCCGGATCGCTCAGCTCGAATAAGGGATGCGGGTTAGAGAGAGGCGCGCTGGAGATTCAGGCCAGCGGCCTCCCGGACGCACTCGGCCAGGATCGGGATGGCGCGGGTGATCTCCTCGACCGTCGGGAAGCCGAAGGCGAGTCGAACGTAGGGAATCTCATCGCCGTGGATGTGGAAGTTGCATCCGCGACCCGAGATCACACCGCGCTGGGCGCCGAGCTGGTGCAGCAGGTCGATGTCGGTCTCCTGCGGCAGTTCGAGCCACAGGAAGAGCCCGCCTACGGGCGTCACGAACTGCCAGAGATCGCTGTGGGTCTCGAGGCCCTCGACCAACGCATCGCGCTTTTGGCGCAGCGACGCATTGTGCATCTCGACGTGGTCCCAGAGGTGGCCGTCGAGAAAGGCGCTTGCGATCGCTGCCGACAGCACGCTGTGGCCGGCGTCGAAGCGCTTGTCGACGATCGGCTCGAGTAGCTGAGGCGGCCCGACCATGTAGCCGAGGCGCAGGCCGGCCGCGAATATCTTCGACAGCGAACAGATGTAGAGCACCTCGCCGGGCTCGGCGAGCGAGTAGATCGACGGCGGGATGTCGCCATCGAAGTGCACGTCGCCGTAGCAGTTGTCCTCGACCACCAGGATCTGGTGGCTGCGGGCGACCTCGAGCAGCTCGCGGCGACGCTCGAGCGGCATCACGGTACCCGTGGGGTTCTGGTAGGTCGGCAGCGCGTACACGAACTTCGCCGGCGACCCGTCGGCCTCGAGCTGCGACAGAGTGCGATCGAGCACGTCGACCCGCATGCCGTGCTCGTCGACCGGTACGCCGACCAGACGGGCGCCGAGCCCCTTGTAAGCGTTGATCGTGCCCGAGTAGGTCAGCTCCTCGGTAACGATGGCGTCGCCGGACTTCTCCATCAGCACCCGCGCCACCAGCGTCACCGCCTGCATCGAGCCGTTGAAAAGCGCCACGTGCTCGGCCGGAATCTCCATCGATTCCCGCTTGGACTCGCGTGCGGCGAGGATCTCGCGCAGGCCGAGGTGCCCGAGGCCTCCCGGATAGAAAATGAAGTCGTCGCCGATCTCGCGAATCGCGCGCGCCGCGGCTTCGGCAAGCTCTTCGGTCGGGAAGCAAGCGGGATCGGTCAGACCAACACTGAAGTCCACGGGTCTCGTCATGACCCGCGATGCTACCCGATACGCGGCTCCGGCTAAGATCACCGCCCTATGGAAATCAAGGACAGGGTGTGTATCGTCACCGGCGCCGCGAGCGGCATCGGCAAAGGCATCGCGGAGCGCTTCGTGGCTGAGGGCGCAAGGCACGTGGTCGTCGCGGATCGCGACGGCGACGGTGCTTGTACAGTCGCCGAATCGATCGGCGGCACGGGCATCGAGATCGACGTGTCCGACGAAGCGGCGATCCAGCAGATGGTCGCCTCGACAGCCAGCACTCACGGCCCGGTCGACGTCATCATGTCCAACGCCGGCTACGTGACGGTCGGCGGGCTCGAGGTCCCCAACGAAGAGATCCAGAAGATGTGGGAGGTCCACGTCATGGCCCACGTCTATGCGGCCCGCGCCGTGCTCCCGGCGATGATCGACAAGGGTGAAGGCTACATTCTGTCGACCGCCTCAGCAGCCGGTCTTCTGACCCAGATCGGCTCGCTCGCGTACTCGCTGACCAAGCACGCCGCGGTGGCTCTGGCCGAGTGGATCCAGATCACTCACGGCCCGCAGGGCATTCGCGTGTCGGTGCTCTGCCCGCAGGCTGTTGCGACCAACATCGGCCGCAACAGCCCCAGCCGAGGCAAGACGGGTACGAGCCCTGGCATCGCTTCCGGCGACGGCGTGCTGTCGCCCGAAGACGTGGCCGGCACCGTCATGGACTCGATCACCCACGAGCGCTTCTGGGTCCTGCCGCACGAGGAAGTCCACGAGTACGTGCGCCGCAAGGCCTCCGACCCCGACCGCTGGCTACACGGGATGCAGCGCTTCCAGCAGCGCCTCTACGAGGGCCAACCCCTCCCCGGCGACTGGCTTCTGGGATCGGATGCTGAGTAGCGCCGAGGACGGCGCAAGCCTGCGCTGCCCCTATAATGCGCACCAACCCACGCCAGGAGTCCTCATGAAGCTGTCGATCACCTACTGCTCGCGTTGAAACTACCTGCCCCGGGCCACCAGTTTGGCGGCCACCCTTCGCGAAGCCCTCGATGTCGAAGCCGAGCTCATCGCCGGCGACAAGGGCATCTACGACATCCGACTGGGCGACACGATGGTCTTTTCGAAGCACGCCGCGGGCCGCTACCCGGACGACGACGAGATCATCGCGGCGCTGCGTGAAGCCGGCGTCGCCGCACCGGCTTGAGCCGGCCGCTGAACACGGCTCGCCTGCAACTCGATCCCTTCGGCCCGGCCGACCTCGGCGCGCTGCACCGGATCTGGACCACCCCCGAGGTCCGCCGCTACCTCTTCGACGACGAGACGATCGCGCGCGATTGGGTCGCCGAAGAGATCGCACGGTCCTGCGCCTCCTTCGAGACTCAGCGCTACGGCCAGTGGTGCATCCGTCATCGCAACGACGACGAGATCATTGGCTTCACCGGCCTTCGGACCTTCCGTGGCGCCGACGATCCACAGCTGCTCTACGGGCTCGAATCTCCCCACTGGGGAAAGGGCCTCGCCACGGAAGCTGCCGAGGCCGTGGTCGACTACGCCTTCGCGGAGCTCGACTTCGCGCGGATCCTCGCGAGCATCGATGAGCCCAACGTGGCCTCGGTCGGCGTCATGCGTCATCTCGGCATGACGGCTCTTAGAGAGCGGCGGGTCGACGGTAGGGCAACTCTCTTCTATGAGATCGCGAGGTCGGCCCGGGTCGAAATCCGCACCTATCGGTCCTCCGACTTCGACGAAATCGAGGCGCTGTGGACACGCGTGTTTCCCTCGACGGCTCCGTACCATGCGGCTCGTGAGGTCGTTCGTCGAATGGTCGACGAGGCTCCGGACCTGTTCTTCGTGGCCGCGCTGGACGGCCGGCTGGTCGGGTCCGTTCTCGCCGGATGGGACGGGCATCGAGGATGGATCTACTCGATGGCCGTCGATCCACAACGTCAGCGGCGCGGGTTCGGCTCGAAGCTGTTGCGCCACGCCGTGCTCGCTCTCGAGCAGCGCGGCTGTCCGAATGTCAGCCTCCAGATCCGCGCCGACAACGACTCGGTCGTGCAGTTCTATCGCCGCCACGGCTTCGACATCGAGGAGCGAATCAGCATGGGGCGCACGCTGCACCCCGACTCTCACACCGGCTGATAGCCGGCCTTGCGGATCGCTGCACGCAAAAGCGCTGGATCGGCGGTTCCCTGAACCGACGCGCGGCCGCTCTCGAGATCGACCGCCACGGCTGTCACGCCGTCAGTGGCGGCGAGCGCGGACTCGACGTGGGCGACGCAGTTCTTGCAGGTCATCCCCTCGACGCCCAGCTCGAGGAGATCTGAGGCTCCACTCGGAGGCCGCACCCAGAGACGTCGCAGATCCTCGAAAGCGAAGAGCCCCAAGAGCCCCACCAGGGCGATCGCGCTCGCCTGCGCCCACCAGGTCACCATCTCGTGTCCGCCGTCGCGCGCCACCTCGGTAGAGCCGATCACGCCGTCGAAGACCACGGCGGACAAAACGCTGCCGACGCCGATCGTACCGAGATAGATGGCGAGCACACGAGCACCGAAGCCCCTGAATATGGCCCCGATGGTCGCCACGTTCGACGCTGGCCCAGCCATCAGAAAGACCAGCGCAGCACCGGCAGGCATGCCGGCACCAACCAGTGCAGCGGCGATCGGAACCGAGGCGGTCGCACACACGTACAGCGGCAGAGACAGCACCAGGGCAGCAAGTGCGGCACCCACGGTGCCGTAGCGGGAAAGCCCGACCAGCGCCTCGTCGGGGACGAAGGCGGAAATTGCGGCGGAGACCAGGACTCCGAACACCAGCCACTTCCAGATGCTGCGAAGGATCTCCACAGCGTGGCGCCAGCCACCAACGAGCCCCCCACGGGCCTCGCTGGCCGCCGTCGGGTCGGTTTCGGCGACCGGTTCCCCAGTCCTTCCGAGGCCATCCGTGAGCCAGCCCGCGATCAGACCGGTCACTGCGGCGCTTCCCAGCTTGAACAACGCGAAGGGCAGGCCGAGAAACGACGCACTGACAAAGATCGAGTCGACGCCTGTCTGCGGCGTCGAGACCAGAAACCCGATTGCCGCACCGTCGCTCGCACCGTCGCGCTTCAAGCCGAGCCCAGCGGGAATCACGCCGCACGAGCACAACGGCATCGGTACCCCGAGAATCACCGCCTTGGCGACCCCTCCCCGACCCCGGAGGTGACGGGCGACGAAATCCGGTGGCAGCAGCACGTGCAGGGCCCCGGCGACCGCGGTGCCGAACAGCAGCCACGGTGCCAACTCGAGCAGCACCTGCCAGACGGAGATCCAGTACGCGCCCACGATCGTCATTTCGCCGCCAGACCTCCGAAGCGTCCGAAGATCTCCATCAGCTCGGCTACGCGCTGGCGGCCGGCGGCAGGGTCTCCGCTGGCGAAGGCTTCACTCACGCAGGTTTCTATGTGCGACTCGAGCAGTACCTGCCCCGCTTTCGACAGCGCTCCGCGAACCGCAGATATCTGCAGCAGCACGTCGACGCAACCCTCGTCGTCCTCGAGCATGCGGCGCACGGCAGCCACCTGCCCCTCCGCTCTTCGCAATCGCTTGGTCAGCTCGGCCTTGGTGTCCACGTCCACCCCGGATACCCCCTAGGGGTATGAATCTAGTACCCCCTGGGGGTATCCGTCAACCCCCTTGTCGGGTCGATCTGAGAAAGATGCCTTTGACGAAATAACAACTACCGCGGCAGTACTACTGCTGTAGTCACCACGTGCTCCACATGAAGGAGGCCCGAATGCCCTCGGAATCGTCCACACCGCACGCCTCGGCGACCTTCATCTCGCCATCATGCGAGTCCTCTGGCAGAACACCGAAGCCTCCATGAGCGACGTCCATGCGAAGCGACCTCGAACCCGCCCGAGAAGAGATGGAGCGGATGAACGAGGAGATCCAGCGCGCGATCGCGGCCTGGCGCACAGAGCACGCCGATCTGCTCGAGGAGCTGCGCCAGTAGAATTAGACCTGCTGATATCGCTTTGCGGGGCCGCGCCGAGGCGCCTAAGATAGCGTCCCTCCGCTTACGCCAAGATTGGCGGACCCAGATGAGCGAAACACTCGGAAGCCCACAGCGGCCCCTCCGCGTAGCTGTAGTCGGTTCAGGACCCTCCGGTTTCTATACCGTCGGAGCGCTGGCCAAGGCAGCTGACGTCGAATGCCGCGTAGACGTCTTCGATCGCCTGCCGACACCGTACGGCCTGGTACGTGGAGGGGTGGCACCCGACCACCAGAACATCAAGAACGTCATCCGTGTCTATCGCAAGCTGACGCTCGATCCCGGCTTCCGCTTCTTCGGCAACGTCGAGATCGGTACCGTTCTCGACGTCGACGAGCTCCGCCGCCACTACGACCAGGTGGTGTTCGCCGTCGGCAACGAGAGCTTCCGCACGATAGGCGTCCCAGGCGAGGATCTCGACGGGATCTTCTCCGCCACCGAGTTCGTAGGCTGGTACAACGGACATCCCGATTTCGACCATCTCGACTTCGCTCTCGACGACGTCGAGCGGGTCGCCGTAGTCGGCAATGGCAACGTCGCCATGGACGTCGCCAGGGTGCTAGCAAAGAACCCAGACGGCCTGGCGAAAACCGACATCGCGGCGCATGCAGTCGAGACGCTGCGACGAAGCTCGGTGCGCGAGATCCTCGTCCTCGGCCGACGCGGTCCGGCACAGGCCGCCTTCACCACCAAGGAGATCAAGGAGATCGGCGGACTCGAGGAGATCGACGTCGTGATCCCTCCGGCGGACGCGGAGCTCGATGAGCTCAGCCGACGCTGGCTCGACGAGAACGGCTCGACGGGCGCAAAGAACAACGTCGAGTACCTGACTCAGCGCAGCGCCGAGGCGCCACGCGGCCTCGACCGCACGATGGTCTTCGAGTTTCTGACCTCTCCGATCGAGTTTCTCGGCCACGGCGGCCGGCTCGAGGCGGTCAAGCTCGAGCGCAACGAGCTCTACGAAGACGACCGCGGCACTCCACGCCCGCGCGGAACCGGAGAGCACCGGATCGAGAACGTGCAGCTCGCCCTCACGGCTGTCGGCTATCGCGGGGTGCCGATGCCGGGGTTGCCCTTCGACGAGCGCAACGGCGTGCTCCCCAACGACGAGGGCCGCATCCAGGACGCCAACGGCAATCGCCTCGCCGGCCTTTACACCGTCGGCTGGGCGAAGCGCGGGCCCACCGGGCTCATCGGATCGAATGTCGCCGACGCCGCTGAGACCGTGCGGCACATGATGAGCGATCTCACTGCCGGCGATGTTCGCTCTGCTGAGATCGACGACCCCGACGCGTTGTCGGCGATGCTGGGGGCCAAGGGCCTGCGCGTCGTCAGCTTCGCGGACTGGGAGAGTCTCGACGCGATCGAGGTCGAGCGAGGAGAGGCCGTAGGCAAGATTCGCGAGAAGTTCACCGACGTCAACGGTATGCTCGCAGCGCTCGACGGCGGGTAGCACAACGGCTGCGGGCGTGCGGCTGCACGCGCGGCACGGATGGCATGGGCTACGTCGGCACCTACCTCCTGTTTTCGGTCGCGACCCTTCTGGCGCTGCTCGCCTCCGGCGCCGCACTCGATCGGGGATGGTCGCGGGCCCTCGGCGCGACGTCGGCGGACCGGTTCCTCCTCCGACTGACGATGGGAATCGCGGCGTGGACCGCAGCGCTCTTCACCCTCGCCGCTGCCCAGGTTCTCACCCGGACCCCAGTCATGGTGCTCGTCGGCGCCGGCCTCGCGGGGGGTGGCTGGGCAGCGTGGCAAGACCGTGGGTCACGACGACCCCTCAGTAGCAGCGCTTCACAGCTCGCCGGTACCGACGCGTGGGTGGTTCTCGCCACCCTGACCCTGGGCGCCGTCGCAGCCGCGCTCTTTCTTCAGGTCCTGCGACCGATCGTCGCCTGGGACGCCGACGTCTACCACCTCACACTTCCCCGCCTGTGGACGGACCACGGCGGCTTCCTCCGGATTCCCTTCAACGTCTACTCGAACTGGCCCTCGGGAGTGCAGCTGCTCTACGCGGGAGCCCTCCTGGCGAAGGACTTCGTGCTCGCCAAGGCGCTCCACTACCTGTTCGCGATCGTGCTCGTGGCCGCCGTGGCGCGCTGGGTCGCCGCCCGTTCGACCGCGGCATGGGGCCTGGTGGCAGGAGGCTGCCTGCTGGCGTCGCCGGTATTTGTCTTCGAGGCCCGTATCGCCTACGTCGACATCGCCGTCGCGCTCTTCTACTTCGCCGGCTTCGTCTTCTGCGATCGCACTCTCGACTCCGACGACCCGGCTCAGGCACGGCTATGGTTGCTGGCGGCGGGTCTGGCAGGCGGTCTCATGGCCGGCGCCAAGCTCAACGGCATCGTCGGTGCCTCGACTCTCGCCATCCTCTTCGTCACCTCCCACATCGTCTCGGGACGCGGTCTCCGGAGGCTGACGGCGGCGCTTGCCACCTTCGCCGCACCAGTGGGGGCCCTGTGGCTTCCGTGGCTCGCCAAGAGCACGATCCTCACCGGCAACCCGGTGTATCCGCTCCTCTACGGGAGGTTCGGCGGGCCGGAGTGGAGCCACGCGCTGGCCGACGCGCACCGAACATGGAACCAGTCCCTCGGCATGGGGCGAACGGCCATGGACTACCTCCTTCTGTTACCCCGAGCCCTTTTCGCGGGCGGTGAAGGCTACGAGCGCTTTGACGGTCGGCTCCACCCGCTCGTCGCCCTCTTGCTCCTCATCGCGCTCGCGGCAGCACGCCGGGAGTCGCAGGTCCGACGCGCCCTGGCTGTCGCCAGCATGTGGTTCGTCGCGTGGGCCTTCACCTCACAGCAGATGCGCCTTCTCATTCCGGCGTTGCCTCTCCTCGCCTGTGCCGGCGGTCTCGGCGCGGCCAGACTGACGGCGAGCTCGAAGGCCAGCCGCCTGTGGCAGCGCGGGGCGATCATCGCCGTGCTCGTGCTGCTGGCGGGCGCAAACGCGCACTACCTCGGCCAGGCCCCGACCCTGGTGCGGATCTTTCACCAGCGCGGAGCCGACGTACGCGAGGACCAGGAGGGGGCCGTCTGTACCTTCGTGAACAACGAGCTACCGCCTCCAGCGAGGCTTCTCTTCGTCCATCACAGCCGCGGATTCTTCTGCGAGCGCGACTTCCTTGCAGACAGCTTCTTCGAGGCCTCGCAGCTCGCCGATTGGATGCACCGGCTGGGCGATCGGGATGCGATCCTTGCCGATCTTCGTAGCCTTGGCATCACGCATGTCCTGGTCAGGCGAGAAAGCGCCGGGCCGGTCTTCCCCGACGCCTTCGTCGCCCTTCTCGCCGAGCCCACCCACCGACGGGTGTACGACGCCAGCGACCCGAGCGGCAGCTACTTCATCGTCGAGCTAGCGCTCTAATCACGCGCAGCGAGCGACACGATCAGATCCTCGATCGCGGGATCCTCGCCGACCGGTCGGTCCACCACTATCCGCCTGCCTGCGGAGCCCGACCCACCGTCCTCGCAGGCGATCCCGAGACGCTCCCGGATGTCGCGCTGCACATGCGTGCCCGAGCCGATGAAGAAGGGGACGACGATCAGATCCATGTCGGGATGGTCCGCCTGCACCGTGTCGAACCGAGGCTCCTCGTCGAGAAAGTACGGCTGGGCCGGCCACTCTCCGCTTTCGCCGATCCGGCGCGCGAGCTCTTCCGTGGCGGCGCGGCTGGTGTCGCTTCGCAGCGTCCCGTGGCCGACAATCACGATCCGCGGGCGGTCGAAGCCATGCCGATCGCACAGGGCCCGGGCGCGCGAGGTGACGATCCCGACCATGCCGGGGTCCACTCCGACCGGATCGGTGATCCGTACCTGCGTGCGCGCGAAGCTCCGATTCGCCTCGAGCTCGCGCGGAAGCACCTCGTCGCAGTAGTAGACCCGGCTCGTCATCAGGGGAACCACGACCACTTCTTGGCAATCCAACTCGTCCAGCACACGCGCGAAGGGCGGATCACCGAGATGAAACGCCGCAGACGCGGCCCCCGCCACAGTCTTCGCGGCGGCGAGGGCGGCTAGACGATCTGTGCGCAAGTTTGCTTCCGAGCCCGGGCCCGAGCCGTGGGCTGCCACCACCAGGCCGCGCCTCACCAGGTGACCACGCGATCTGGAGCGGCGTGGCGCGGATCAGGCGCCGGCGGGAGGTGCGAGGTGCAGCCCGCACTCGGTCTTCTCGGAGTCGCTCCAGCGACCGAGGCGGGTGTACTCACCGATGGCCACGTCATCGACCCGTTTCGTGCAATGCGTGCACCCGATCGAGGGGTAGCCCTCTTCATGCAGCGGATTGTAGGGAACTTCGTTGCGCTGCACGTAGTCCCAGACGTCGCTGCGCTCCCAGTAGGTGAGCGGGTTGAGCTTCGTCACCTCGAAGCGCGGA
>JAYZDP010000108.1:0-24706 GCA_036337765.1 Acidobacteriota bacterium | reverse complement strand
GTCCCGTCGCAGTACTCGGCGTAGAAGTAAGTACCACCGAGCTCGGAGGCAAACTCGACGCCGCGATAGATGTAGCCGCCGGTGACTGAGCAGCCGTCGCTATGGGTGTATTCCTAGCTGCTCGTCGGGCGCCCCGTCATGTGGCGGCGGAGGCGACACGATCGTCGCCCGCTATACCGTGACCGCCGATCCCGACATCGCCGACGACACCTCGGCGCTGGTGATCGCGTCGATCGGGCAGGACGCGTCGAACCACAATGGAGGACAGATTCAGTTCGAGCCCTTCCCGGATCCGAACGATGGCCGCACCATCCTCTTAGCGGGGGCCGCTAGCGACCCGAAAAGGTCGCCTCGGCAACGCGCCTCGAGAACTTGCAGACCCCGTCCTCGAGCACGTAGGTGTCGTGGTATACGCCCATTGCCACCGGTTGGCCCGCCATCGGCAACGCGGAGTCGCTGGTCTCGGCGTTGAAGTACAGCGTGAAGTACGAGGTTCCGGTGAGCTTCCCGTTCTCTTCCCGGACGATGTGATTGGTGCTGACGTGGCGGGTAGTACGCGGTCGGCGGTCCGCCTCGGTGATGACCTGGGCGGGCTTTCTCGGCGACCCACCTGTGACCAGCTCACCATCGTGGGTGAAGAGCTCACCGAACTTCTCGCGCTGGCCGGTGTCGGAGTAGTGCGCGTAGTTGAGAATGGTCTCGCCACACAGCTCTTTTGCCGAGCTGTCGCTCGCCGGCAGCGCGGTCGCGCAGATCAGAAGGGCCAACGCACTGAGGAGGATCTTCATGTCGGTCTCCAGTTCGTGAAAGACGGGCGATTTGGGTACCCAGAGACTATCCCCTGACGCCTAGCGCTTGATGACACGCTATGGGCATGATCCGCCTCCGCCGCGCCCTGCTCGCGAGCACGCTGCTAGCAACCGCCGTCGAAGCGCTGCCCAGCGCGGGCTGCATCGGAGGCGATGCGCCCAACGCCGGCATCACCGTGGAGCGCTCGCTTCGGGTTAACGGCATCGAGCGCTCCTATCGCCTGCGTCTGCCGGCCACGGCCGGAGCGGTGCCGATGCCTCTCCTGCTGCACTTTCACGGCTACACCGGCAGCGCGCTACTCAGCGAGACCACCTTCGGGCGATGGGGGCCATTGGCGGATCGGGAAGGTCTGATCGTCGTTTACCCTTCCAGCACTTCGTTCGTCGACCCACTGGCGCCGTCGAGCCCGGCCATCACCTCGTGGAACGACGGCACCTGCAACGCCCAGCGAGGCGTAGGCCCACGAGCCTGCAGCGACGACGTCGACAGCTACCCGTGCCCCCCGGAATGCGGAGAGTGCGGCGCCTGTGACTGGTGCAGTTGCCACGACGACGTGGCCTTCGTCGAAGCACTGATCGACGAGCTCGAGGCCACCCTCTGCATCGACGCCGATCGGGTCTACGCCACCGGCTTCTCCAACGGCGGCATGTTCGTTCACCGACTGGCCTGCGATCTCGGCGATCGGTTGACGGCTGTGGCTCCGGTCGGCGGCACCCGAGCCCGAGGCTACGGCTGCACACCTGACGCGCGCCTTCCCTCGATACTCCTGGTCGGCGGACGCCGCGACCAGAGCGTTCCGGTGGACGGCTCGCGCTCCGCGGACGGCTACTTCTACGAACCGATCCAGGACGTCGCTAGGACGTGGGCGGGGGCGGCAGAATGTTCCCCGGGCCCCAAGCAGTCGCCGAGCGGCGCAGGCAGCGAGCCGGAGCTCGACTGTCGCAGCTACGCCAACTGTGACGGCGACGTCGCGATCGGATTCTGCACTTGGGACGGCGCACACGATTGGCCCGAGGCCGGCGACCGGCAGTTCGGCAACGAGCTGATCTGGCGGTTCTTTCTCGACGCGCCCACGCGCTAGGCGCGCGGACTCACTCGACCATCGAGATCGGGTCGCGCGCCGGGCGGCGCAGCAGGGCAAACAAGCCGCCGACATAGAAGAGCAGGCCGATGCCGAGGACTACGACAGCCGGACCCGCCTCGGGTACGGCGACGAGGCCCTCCATCCCTCCGCGCACCATCGGCGGGCGGATCTCGGTCCACCTCACGCCCGCCAGAAGCGGCGACACCTGCACTACTGTCGGAACTGGACGATGACGGTGTCTTCAAGATGCTGGAAATGAATCTGCGGTTGGCGCAGGAGATGCAGCAGGAGATTCATGCTGCCGCAGGCAGCAGGGTGCCGAGGTTGGCTAGCTCGGCTGGCGCGCGGAGTAGCCATCTCACACGAGTCTTCGACACTCTCGGCATGAGCTGAACGGGCTCCCCCGCTCTGGCCTGCAATCGTTCGTGTCCCTAGCCGGCCCGCAAGGCTCGCGGACCGAAGAGCGCCCACTCAACCTGGTAGCTTAAGGCCACATTCCGTCACCGTCCGCCGCCAAGGTCTGGAGCTGTCAATGACTCGAACAAGCAATCACGCCATGACCGTCGCCGCGACTCTTGCCCTCATGGTCGGCGGCGCCGGACTCACCCTGGGCGCCGAGGACACCGACGTCACCTTTTCCCGCGACGTGGCGCCGATCCTCTACGAGAACTGCGTGGCCTGCCATCGCGAGGGCGATATCGCACCGATGGCGCTGCTGTCGTACGAAGAGGCTCGGCCGTGGGCAAAGTCGATCCAGAAGGCCGTCGTGCGCGACCGGACGATGCCGCCGTGGCACAGCATCGACCCGAGCGGCACCTTCGCCAATGACCGCCGCCTTTCCGAGAAGGAAATCGCGACCATCGACACCTGGATCCAGGCCGGAGCGCCCGAGGGCGATCCCGCCGATCTGCCGGACGCCCCAATGTTCGAGGCCCAATGGCGCCTCGGTGAGCCCGACTACATCCTCACCTTCGACGAGCTCTCGGTACCGGCCGAGGGACCCGATCAGTTCGCGAATCTGGTCGGGGTGGCCGACTTCGGCGAGGACAAGTGGATCCGAGCGGTCGAGATCCTGCCGTCGAACCGCAAGCTCGTGCACCACGTCATCGCGATCACCATGGAGAACCTCCAGTCCAGCGCTGACGGCGGCGGCGTGCAGGGTTGGATCGCAGGTTGGGCCGCTGGTACCGATCCGGCCGTCATGCCGCGCGGTACGGCACGCTTCATCAAGCAGGGCGCGCAGATCGTCGCCAACATGCACTACCACCCCTACGGCGAGGCCGGCGTCGACCAGACCCGTGTCGGCTTTCACTTCGCCGACCCTGCCGAGGTCCGGCGCGAAGTCACCAACCACTGGGTGATGAAAAACGACTTCGCGATTCCGGCCGGAGAGCCCGCCCACGAGGTCACGGAGAGCTACACCTTCGACCGAGAGGTGGATCTGCTCAGCGTCATGCCGCACATGCATCTGCGGGGCAAGGACATGAAGATGACGCTCGCCTACCCCGACGGCTCGAGCGAGGTGCTCATCGACGTGCCGCACTATGACTTCAACTGGCAGACGATCTACGAGCTTCTGGAGCCCAAGCGGCTGCCGGAGGGAACGCGCCTCGACATCGTCGGGCACTTCGACAACTCGCCAGATAACCCCGACAACCCGGACCCCTCGAAGCTCGTTGTCTTCGGAAACGAGTCGACCGACGAGATGTTCATCGGCATCCTCGATATCGCCGAGGTACCGGACAGCGAAGCCAGCGGCGGTGGTCGGTAGGGAGAGCTAGGAGCGCGCCCGAGTATCGGACGCGGTCCTAGCGCGGTGGGATGGGCCAGAACGCGGCGACCGCAGGTCGGCGGGTTCTGGGGCGCTAGCTCAGATCAGCTCGCGGATCGTTCGCCGCGCGAGCTGCGACATGTGTACCTCGTCGGGACCATCGGCAATGCGGCAGTAGCGGCTCGTCATGTAGATGTGTGAGATCGGCGTGTCCTGGGTCACTCCCATGCCGCCATGGGCCTGCAGCGCCCGGTCGGCCACTCCCTGACACATCTGCGGGGCGATGATCTTGACCATCGAGATATGGTCGCGCGCCTCCTTCGGGCCATGCTTGTCCATCATGTCGGCGGCCGCTAGCACCAGCAGCCGGCACTGCTCGATCTCACAGCGCGAGCGGGCGATGTCGTGCTGGATACTCGTCTTCTGTGACAGCGGCTCACCGAAGGCAACGCGGTTCGACACCCGCTGACACATCAGCTCGAGACAGCGCTGCGCCATGCCAACGAACATCATCGCGTACTGGAACCGACCCGGACCGAGACGGCCCTGGGCGATCTCGAAGCCTCGCCCCTCGCCGAGAAGCAGGTTTTCGACAGGCACACGCACGTTGTCGTAGAGCACCTGCGCGTGCCCGCCAGGTGAGTGAACCGAGCCGAAAGCCCGCAACGGTCTCTCGAGAGTGACCCCGGGGGTGTCCTTTGGCACCAGGATCATCGAGAACTGCTCGTGACGCGGTGCCGCCGGATCGGTCTTGCCCATCACCACGAACACCTTGCACAGCGGGTTATAGGCGTTCGACGTGAACCACTTGCGGCCGTTGATCACGTACTCGTCGCCGTCGCGAACGATCGTGGCTTCGAGGTTCGAGGCGTCGGACGACGCCACCGCCGGCTCGGTCATCGAGAACGCGGAGCGAATCTCGCCGGCGAGAAGCGGCTTCAGCCATCGCTCCTGCTGTTCGGGACTGCCGAAGCGGGCCAGCACCTCCATGTTTCCGCGATCGGGAGCACTGCAGTTGAAGACCTCCTGCGCCCACGGCACCCGGGCCATCTTCTCCATGATCGGAGCGAACTCCAGGTTCGACAAGCCCGGACTCCACTCCTCGTAGTCGCGAGGCAGGAACCAGTTCCAGATGCCGGCCTTGCGCGCCTTGGCCTTGAGGTCTTCGAACCAGGGCGGATAGAGCCACTCGTTCTTGCCGTCGTCGACCCACTTCCAGTGCTCGAGCTCGAGCGGAAAGATGTGCTCCTCCATGAAGACGTCCACACGATCCATCAACTCCTGCACCTTGTCACTCGGCTCAAAGCTCATGCGCTCACCTTCCTGTTTCGTACGTCGCGGACTCCGAGGCGGCACTCTAACGACGATCCGACCTCGCTCAGGCCCCCGCGGACTCGAAGACCTCGCGGATGCGCCTCGCGACCAGCACTTCTTCGCCATCGCGCAGCAGCCGCGTGCGCACCGTGAGATCGTATTCGACCGGAGGGTTTCCCTCGCGTAGCCGCGTCTTCAGCTCGTCGGCGCTCAGCGACAACCGCTCGGGGTCCCAGAGCAGCTCGACGTCGGCATAGCCCATCGTGTTGCGGCTGAATCGTGCCTCGAGCCCCGGCACACCCCCCAGCGCATCGGCCAGCCAGCGCGCCTTGGTGTTCCAGCGCGCGATCTCGGCCTCGTGGTCGAGCGCGAGATAGCGCTCGAGAGCGACCACCAGCCCCACGATCTCCTCCTTGCCCACCTTCATACCGCGGCCGATTGCGGTGTTTGGGGCGTGGTTCAGTCGCGCCGCAGCGAGGAGATCGCTACGGCCCGCCAGAATGCCGGTCGACTGCGGACCTCCGATCGCCTTGCCGCCGCTCACCACCACCAGATCGGCGCCGAGATCGAGGAACCGCGAGAGGTTCGACGGCGGCGGCAGGTCGGAGGCCATGTCCACCAGCACCGGCACGCCGCGCTTCCCCGCGATGGCGATGGCCTCGGCCGGGAGAATCGTGCTGGCCGCGGGCGCCTCCCCCCAGGCCACCGGGACCGGTGGAGCGAAGGTCACCTGCTTCTCGGTGAGCGCCAAGACGGCCACCATCGCCGTGGCGTCGCCTAGCCTCTGCAGCATCTCGGCTCGATCGCCGGCCTCGACGAGCTGCATGCCGGCGTCTCGGTAGGCGCGGTCGTACTCGAAGCGATGGCCTGGTGGTAGCAGGCACTCCCGACGTCGCCAGCGCACGGCGGGAAGGGCTTCGATGCGCTCGGGGTCAGTCCCAGTGAGGCAGGCAGCGGCTCCCAGGGTCATCGCCGAGTAGCCCCCCGCAGTGACGATGGCATCGTCCGCACCGATGAGCTCGGCTACCCGCCTGCCGGCCGCGAGAGACAGAGCGTGCATGTCGACGAGATAGTCATTGGCCTCCGCCATCGCGGCGACCACCTGTTCAGGCATGCGCGACCCACCGAGGCGCGACACATGCTCGTGCGCGCCGAGATGTGGACGAACTCCCAACAGCCGGGTATAGATGTTGTCCGCGAGGAGTGCCTCGATCTCCGGCGCCCGGTCGGCGCTGGACGGTGGGTCCTCTTCGATCGACGAGCCGGCACGCGGTCCGCAGCCCAGGGCCGCGACGCCCGCAGTGGCCCCCAGCAGCTCGCGGCGGTTCGGTTGGTATAGCTTGTCTGTGGCCGATGGGCCTTCTGACTCGCCCATGAGAACCCTCCTTCTCCTCGTCCTCGCCGGTGTCTCCGCGGCGGCGCACGCGCAGACTACCTTGAGCTATCGCTTCTCCGAGGGACCCGCTCCCAACACTCTGTGGATCGAGCTGCGCCTGGGGCCGCGCCCCGGCGACGATCCAATCCGGCTGTACCACCTGCCCGAGACGTTCGGGCCGGCGCAAACGCTGCACCAGTTCGTCGAGGTCGCCTCGATCACCAACGCGCGAGCGACGCCGGCGACCGAGCCCGGGCAGACGCTTCTCACGGCTAAGGCTGGTTCAGAGCCGATCGTTCGCTACCTCCTGCGCCAGGCCTGGCCAGGCCCCCCCACCGATCGCATGCGGGTCTTCTGGCCGCACCTTCAGAAGCGCTACTGGTACTTCACCGCCACGACGGCCCTTCTCGTGCCCGACCTGACAGGAACAACCGCCGTGGAAATGGTGTGGGAGCCCCCTGCGAGCAGCACCGGCTGGAAGGTCGTGAGCGGACGTGGCCACGACCTCGACTGCGGGGCTGTGTGCCGAATCTCGTTCTCGATCGACTCGCACGCCGACCTCCGTGGCGATCCCGACCGGGCGCTCTTTTTCGTGGCCGGCGAGCTCGACGTGGTGCATCGCCGCATTCGTGCAGCGGGGCGCTACTCGGACCTCTTCGTCTCGATCCACGGCCGTCCCGACTACGCGGCCGACGGCCCCGCGACCCTGTCCGCCATCGAGACCCTGGTGACCACGCAACAGGAGTTCTGGGGCGATCCAGTGCATGATCGCTTTCTGGTCAACATGATCGTCTTTCCCAACCTCGACGCGAACAACTTCGGTGGCTTCAACGGTGCGCGGGCCTTCTCGAGCCTGGTGCCAAAAAGTGCCGTGCCGGCGCCGCCCGGGAGTATCCTGCCGAGAGTCGGGTGGGATCGGCTCCTGGGTCACGTCGCCCACGAGTATGCCCACACGTGGCTCCGGCCAGACATGCTCGATCTCGGCGATCGGGACCCCGCGCTGGCCATGTGGCTCACCGAGGGCGTGACGGAGTTCGTATCGCGAGCCCTGCTCGAGCGGGCCGGGCTGCGCGACCGCGCCGGCGCGATCGAGGCGGTCAACGAGGATCTGCGCCGCTACCACGAGCTCTTTCGGGCGGCGCGCAATGCCTCCGCGTCGGACGCGATCGACGGCTTCTGGAATGACTACGCCCTGCAGCGCCAGCCCTATCTCAGGGGCAGCCTGATGGCCCTGAACTGGAACGCAAGAATGGTAGAGGAAGGCAGCGGCACTCTCCTCGACCTAGCTCGTGAGCTCATCAAGAGCGCGGCGAAGCGCCCCTTCACCGAGGCCGAGCTCTACCGTCGCGCAGCCAGCCGGGTACCCGGCGGCATCCAGGGCGATGTGGAGCGCTACTGGGTTCGAGGGCAGACCATCCCGACCGCCGCGAGCGCGTTCGGCCCCTGCTATCGACTCGTCGAGCGGGCCGGCACACCCCAGTTCGAGCCCTCCTGCTGAATCGCGTGCCCGCTCCTCTCGCGGCATCTAGCCACCACGACGCTACCTACCGGTGAACAACTAGGTGGTTGTAGCTCATTCGGAAGCCTCTCCGCCGGCCTAGTTCGGCTCGAGCAGGGCGAACGCCAGGAGCCACGACTTGCGGGCCTTCACCGGCGCTGGACGCGAGCTTCCGTCCGGTCCCGCCGCCACGGCCCGCTCAATCGGCACTCCGGGCCCCGGAGTTTCGCCGCCGCCGGCGACCAGGATGTACTGCCGTCCCTCGTGCAGGTAGGTCATTGGCGAGCCGTGCATGGTGACGTCGGTCCGAATCTGTGCGATCAGCTCACCCGTCGCCTTGTCGTAGGCGTCGAGGTAGCTGCCGTTGGCCGACCGGTCGCCCAGCTCGTCGACGATCGGCTCGAAGGTGACGAGCAGGGTCTTGGTGACCAGTACTCCACCGTCAGCCACCACTCCCTGTAGCGGCGGTGTCCCCAGCCGCCCGAGTCCGAGGTGGCGGATCGCCGGATGGTCGCGCGGACCCTCGCCGAGCGGCTCCTGCCACACCATCTCACCTCGGTTCATGTCGTAGGCCGTGATGCGCCGATAGGGCGGCTTGAGCAGCGGCAGGCCCTGGACGTCCGGTACGGCGAGGCGCTTGTTGATATAGCGGAAGTCGGAGCGCGCGGGATCGGGCGCGACCACCGAGTGACCCGCGGGCCGCAGCACTGAAGGGACGTAGAGATAGCCGGTCTCCGGATCGACCGAAGCACCCGTCCAGTTGGCGCCACCACCCGAGCCCGGGGACTGGATGTAGCCCTGCTTGCCGTCCTGCCCGTTGATGATCTGCGGCGTGTACAGCGGCCCGATGACCCAGTCCTGGATGATCTCCAGCGCCTCGGCCCGTAGCTGGGGAGTGAAGTCGATGAGATCGTCGAAGTCGACGCCGAGGGTCTCGAACGGAGGCGGCCTCACCGGAAAGGGTTGGGTCTTCGACAGCCTCTCGCCGGGCACCTGTGAGTGATAGTTCACCGGCGCCTCGACGATCGGCCAGACCGGCTCCCCGGTCACTCGGTCGAAGACGAAGGTCAACCCCTGCTTCGTGACCTGGGCAACCGCCTTGATGTCCCTGCCGTCGACGGTGATGTCGATCAGGTTGGGCGCCGAGACCAGGTCGTAGTCCCAGATCCCGTGGTGGCCTGTCTGAAAGTGCCATACCCGCTCGCCGGTGCGGGCATCCAGACAGACGAGCGACTCGGAGTAGACGTTGTCGCCGAGGCGCTCTCCGCCGTAGTAGTCGTTAGTGGGAGTGCCGAACGGCAGATAGACGTAGCCGAGCTCGTGGTCGACGGAGATGAGCCCCCAGACGTTGGTGTTTCCCATCGTCTTCCACGAATCGTTCTCCCAGGTCTCGTTGTAGGGCTCGCCTGCCTGGGGAATGGAGTGGAAGGTCCACAGCAGCTTTCCAGTGCGCTTGTCGAAGCCGCGGATGTGCCCCGGCGGGCTGGTGTTGCGGGTCGGGAAGTCGAAGATCGTCATCGTGACGACGATCGTGCCACCAACCACCGCCACCGGCGCGGAGTGGCTAATGTTGCGGTTGACGCGCCCCTCGGGCAGACCGACGTCGAGACTCACGACGCCGTCGGCACCGAAGGCGGGGTCGGGCCTGCCGGTCTTCGGATCGATCGACACCAGCTGGCGGGCGCGCGTGGCGAGGACGATGCGCTCATCTGCGGCCTCGCTCCAGTACGCGATGCCGCGCGTCTGCACGAACCCACGACCGTCGAGCTCGTAGTCGCGCGGGTCGTGGCGCCAGAGGGTCTTTCCCGAGGCCGGATCGAGAGCCGCGACCTGCGCCATGCCGGTGGGCATGTAGAGGACATCGTCCACCTTGAGTGGCGTGCCCCGAAAGTGGAACGGCCGAACCTGGGTCTTCTCCGCCAGGAGGTGGTCCGCCGACTCCCACCGCCAGGCCTCGACCAGATCGGCGAAGTTGTCGCGATCGATCTGCGCCAGTGGCGAGTACTTGGTCGAGCCGCTGTCGCCGGCGTAGTGCCGCCACTCGCCACCCTCCGTGCCGCGCTGTGCCGCGGCCGGCATCGCGAACGACACACCGAGACCCACGACTCCGAGCCAGGCTCGGATACACCCCTTCCGCACCCTCGATGGACTCCTACTTCGGAGCCTGGTAGAGCTCGATCTCGTAGCCGTCCAGGTCGTTGAAGAAAATGATCACCGGCGGGTTGTCCCCCGGAAGCTTGATGCGCCGCATCCCCGTCGACCCGGCGGCTTCGGCCCGCTTGGCGAGGGCCTCGGCGTGCGGGGTGTTGTTGATCAGACGCCCGTACCGGCTCTTGCCCGCAGGCAGCGGATCGTCGTTCAAGCGCGCCAGGATGAGCGTTGCTCCTCCCCTGGCATCTGGGTGGCGGGACAAGAACAGCTCGATGGCCTTCCCCTCCGGTGGGTACTGACCCGACTTCTTGAAGCCGAACACCTCGGCGTAGTACTTCTCGGCACGCGCCAGGTCTGCGACGTTGAGTGCGACGCTCCCCAGCGTGAGCTCCGGCGCAGGCCCCTCGGCCACGGCGGGCAGCACGAAGCCGGAAAGGAGGGATGCAACGAGGACAGCGCTGCCGATCTTGATTCCGGACATTCTGGCTCCCTTCTGAGTTGGCTTTGAGTGGCCTCGTTCTTGGTGGGAGGCGAAAGCTTATCGTCTACGCGACTTCGCGTGTCGCAAAGCGACGAGGCGCAGCAGGTATCCTGGTTCTCGATGCACAAGCTCACCCAACTGGCTCTCACGGCTCTGGTCGGGACCGCGAGCGCGGTCTCCGGACACGCGGTCGAGACGGCGCTCGATCGCTACGTTCAGAAGCCCGACGCCGCCTACACCTGGAAGCTGACGCGGGGGTTCTCGGGTAACTATGGCGGTCATCCCTATACCGCCTACGTCCTCGAGCTCACCTCCCAACGCTGGCGACCCTCCTACGAGGTCGATCGACCGCTCTGGAAGCACTGGCTCACAATCATCAAGCCCGAAGTGACGACGCGCAACCGGGCGCTGCTCTACATCGGCGGTGGCCGCAACGGCGGCAACGCGCCGGACAGCGTGAGCGAGCGCTCGGCACGGATGGCGGTAGAGACCCGAAGCGTGGTCGCCGACCTCGGGCAGGTGCCCAACCAGCCTCTCCACTTCGCCGACTCGCGCCGACACGGGCGCTCCGAGGATGACCTCATCGCCTACTCGCGGGTCAAATACATGGTGACCGGCGACGAAGAGTGGCTGGCCCGCCTACCGATGGTGAAAAGCGGCGTGCGGGCGATGGATGCAGTGCAGGAGTTCCTGGCCTCGGAGGCCGGGGGCCGACTGCGGGTCGACGAGTTCGTGGTGGCTGGCGGTTCGAAGCGCGGCTGGACCACTTGGCTGGTCGGCGCTGTCGACGAGCGGGTGATCGCCATCATGCCGCTGGTCATCGACGCGCTCAACACGGAGGCCGTCACCCGACACCACTTCGCGGCCTACGGATTCTTCTCGCGCTCGCTGGGCGACTACGTCCGCCACGGACTGTACCCACACAAGCTCGGCACGCCCGAGTTCGACCGCATCCTCGAGATCGAGGACCCCTACCGGTACCGCGACCGGGAACGCCTGAAGATTCCCAAGTTCGTGGTCAACGCCACCGGCGACCAGTACTTCCTGCCCGACAACTCGCGCTTCTACTTCCAGGACCTGCAGGGCGAGAAGCACCTGCGCTACGTCCCCAACGCCAAGCACAACCTGGCCGGAAGTGACGCACGCGAGAGCATGATTGCGTTCTATCAGTCAGTTCTCGACGACATCCCACGACCACGGCTCGAGTGGGAGATCGACGCAGCCGGCACGATTCGTGTCGCGGCCGAGTCGGAGCCGACCGCGGTCTACCTCTGGCAGGCGCACAGCGACGCGGGCCGCGATCTGCGCCTCGACACGATCGGCGCCGCCTGGCGCTCGGAGCCGCTGGAGCCGAGCAGGAAGGGGGCCTACGAGGCGCGCGTACCCACGCCCGACCGTGGCTACACCGCCTTCATGATCGAACTGGTCTACGAAAGTGGCGGGCCCTATCCCTTCAAGTTCACGACCGACGTGAGCGTACTCCCGCGGCGACTGCCCTACTCTCTCGACGAGGCCGCGGGACCCTGGCTTCAGGGATGGTCCGACGAGGCGCCCGACTAGCGCCCCAATCCCACCTGCCCACCTACCTAGGATCCTGCTACGCAGGCTCCTAGGTCACCGGCTCGACGATGGCCTGGTACGTCAGGCGGTGGCTGAGAGAGCGGACATCCGGCCGGCCGACACCCATCTGCTGGATCATGCCGACGAAAACCAGGTCCTCGACCGGGTCGATCCAGAACCAGCAGCCCGCCAGCCCGCTCCAGTAGTACTCGCCCTGGGACATGCCGTCGGCCTCGACCGCATCGACGACCACCGCGAAGTCGAGCCCGAAGCCGGTGCCCGGCGACATCTCGGCCACATCGCGCGGCAACTGGTTGCGCCGCATGAGGTCGACGGTGAGTGGCGAGAGAATGCGTACGCCGTCGAGCTCGCCACCGTTGAGCACCATCTGACTGAAGCGCATGTAGTCGACGGCCGTCGACACCAGCCCGCCGCCCCCGGAGAGGAAAGGCGAGTCCTCGAGGGGATCGTTGGCACCGAGCCCGGTATGGGGTACCAGGCTGCGATCCTCGGCGTAGGCATAGATCTGGGCGATTCGGCCGGCCTTCTCAGCGGGCATGTGAAAGCCCGTGTCGTGCATGCCCAGAGGCTCGAAGAGCCGTTGCTGGAGGAACTCGTCGAAAGCTTGGCCCGAGAGCACCTCCACCAGGTAACCCTGCACGTCGACGGCGACGCTGTAGTGCCAGCGCGTGCCGGGTTGATGCAACAGCGGAATCCCGGCCAGCTTGTCGATCATGTCCTTGAGCGTGCTCTGGCTGTCGAGGACGTTGGCGTCGGTGTACATCTGGTCCACGCCGCTGCGCGAGAACAGGCCGTAGGTGAGACCTCCACTGTGGCTCATGAGCTCGCGAATCGTCATCGCGTGATCCGCCTCCTCCAGTTCGCCAGGGCCGGCGTAGACCTTCAGATCGGCGAGCTCGGGGATGTGCTTGCCGACCGGGTCGGAGAGGCGGAAGGCACCCTCCTCGTAGAGCATCATGAGCGCGACCCCGGTGATCGGCTTGGTCATCGAATGGATCCGGAAGATCGAGTCGGCAGCCATCGCCGTCCCGTCTTCGATGTTTTGCTGACCGAAGGTACCGGTGTGGACCAGCTTGCCGTGGCGGGCCACCATGGTCGTAATGCCGGCGAGCTCACCGCGGTCGACGATCTGCTGCATGGCACTCGACAGACGGTCGAGTCGCTCGGAGGACATCCCGACGTCTTCCGGAGCTGCGAGTGACAGATCGCGGACCTGGACGGTCGTGTCGTAGTCGGCCTGCACCGACGTACCGCAGGCACTGGCTCCGATCGCGACGAGGAGGACGGCCAGCAGCATCGCCAGCCGGGCGAGTTTCAGTTCTCTCATGACGGTCTCCTGGAAAAGGTGGTCTCGTCAGGCTATCCCGGCGAGGCACTTCAGGAAACTGTCTTGCGCGCAGGGCGCACGACTCAGCACCGCACGCTACGATGAGCGCCGCCAGCGGCGGCCTACCGCCACGAACGTCGAGCTCGCGAAGTGATGAGGCGCGCACAATGCGCGTGGAGGTGCGCATGAAACTGCCCTGGTTCATCTTCATCGTTCTCCTCGCCACCTGTGTGGTAATTGGCGTCGTGTTCGTGACGCCACAGGTGCCCTACGAGGACGTGGTGCTGGAGGACGGCACCACGCGGAGGGTGATCAAGAGTAAGGGCGTCCCCCATCCCGATTTCCCGACCATGTTGCAGGGCGGCCCTGGCGCCGAGCGGCACTCCACGACGCTGTGGCTGGGCTGGGCCTTCGCGACATTGCAGGTGATCTTCTTCGGCGCGTGCCTGGCAATGGGGATGACGCGCCACGGCAGCCTCGGACCGACCAAGGCGCCGATCCTCGTCGGCACGACGATCCACGCCGCGATCTTCGCCGCGCTGATTCTGGCCTACAACGGCTATATGCACGGAGCGACCGACACGCTGGTGCTGGGCTTTCCCCTGCCCACGGCGCTGATGTTCTACGCGGTCTGGACCTTCCCGGTCTTTTTCATGGTCCTCTACTACCGCGTATTCGACAGTTGGTTCTTCACCGCAGAGGACGCCAAGCGCGTCGAAGAGATCGCAGCCGCCCAGCGGCAGATGCGGGAGGCTGAGTAATGGAGGACTCTCGCAACTTCATCGTCCTCTTCTGCCTCTTCCTCTACTTCGCGCTCTGTATCGGCGTCGGCATCTGGGCGATGCGGCGCACCAAGTCGTCGGCCGACTTCTTCATGGCCGGGCGCGAGCTCGGCATCATCGTTACCGCGTTCGCGCTCTTCTCCTCGACCCTGAGCGGCTTCGGCTTCGTCGGCGGACCCGGGCTGGTCTACGCCATGGGGACGACGTCGATCTGGATGATCGTGTGCGGCACGATCGCGACCTGCTTCTCGTTCTTTCTGGTCGCCAAGCGCCTGCGCATCTTCTCGGAGGTCTACCAGACGGTTTCGCTTCCGGACGCGGTGGCTCTGCGGTACGGGAGCGAAGTCAGCCGCTTCCTCACTGCGCTCGCCATCATTCTCGGGGTCGTCGGCTACCTGGCGGCGCAGATCATGGCGATGGCCGTCGTCCTGCAGGAGATCCTCAACGGAGTCGACTGGATCCCGGAGCTGAGCCTCGGCATGTGTATGGCGATCTCGTGTGCGGTGCTCGTCTTCTACTGCGTCACCGGCGGCATCATCGCCGGCGTCTACACCGACGTCGTTCAGGGCGCCGTGATGATGGCGGCGGGCGTGCTGGTGCTCTTCGCCGCGATCGCGGCCGTCGACGGCGGCGTGGTGGCCGGTGTGACCACGATCATGAACGACGACCCGGAGGCGATCGGCCCGTGGGGCACCCTGGGGGTGATGGGGGCGCTGTCCTACTTTCTGCTGTTCGCGGTCGGTGCCTGCGGTCAGCCCCACATCGTCACCAAACTGATGATGAACAAGAAGATCACCGACTTCAAGAAGATCATCCTCGTCAGCACGGTGGCGGGCACGGTCGCGGCTTTCCTGTGGATCGCCATCGGGCTGGCGATGCGGGCACTGGTCGTTGGTGGTGACCATCCGGAGTTGGGCCAGCCCGACGACGCCGCCTACGCGTTCCTGCAGTCCTACGCCCACCCTGTCCTGGCCGGGATCGTCTTCGCCGGGCTGTTCGCCGCCATCATGTCGACAGCCGACGGCTTCCTGAACATCGGCGCAGCCGCCATCATCCACGACATCCCCAAGGCGCTGACCGGCAAGCCCTTGAATCGCGAGCTCTTCTGGGCCCGCGTCGCGACTCTGGTGCTCGCGGTCTTCGCGGCGGTCTTCGTCCGCTTCTCCTCGACGGACCTTGTCGCACTCCTAGGCGCCTTTGGCTGGGGCACGTTCGCCGCCGCCCTAGTGCCCACGGTGGCGATCGGGTTCAACTGGAAGCGCGCGAGCGCGCTCGCCGCCAACGTCGCCATCATCACCAGCCTGACGGTGAACTTCGTCATCGAGATCGCCGCCATCCAGGTACCCCACGGCATCCACGGTGGCGCCATCGCCCTGATCATCTCGCTGACGCTGTTCTTCGGAATCTCGCTGTCTACACAGCCCAAGAAGCTACCGGAGGACATCGAGGCGATCATGGACCTGTGACGCCAGCGGCCCGGAGCGGTTTGCCGGGACCCCTATTCGGTGCGCCGCTTGAGAACTGACCTGCCTTCGGGCTGGGCCTCACCGCCGGCGTGGACGATGAACGTCGACTCCACCGTGTCCGCGTCGATGACCTTGAACGTCCCAGCGTGGAAGTGGGCGTCGACGGCGGGGTCGAAGTTGGTGCCACCGTGGAAGACGAACTTGACGAGACCTGGCTCCTCGGTGGGCTCGAAGCGCAGCACCGGAGCGTTCTGTAGAGCGCAGTAGTGGGTGAGGAGAAGATTGTCGCCGTCGATGTGAAAGACCGACTCCATCTCGTTCTCCTGCCCCTGAAGCACGGTCTCGATCACGGTGCTGCCCGCTGCGACGACCCGGAAGTTCGCGGCCGGATAGCTGCCATGCTGGCGATCCGGGGAGTCTGCGTCCCAGTCGCCTGCGAGCGACCTGAACAAGGCGAGCGCCGACTCGGCGTCGTAGACGACGGCTTCGGGCATCGTGACATCGGCCGCAGCCGGTTCGGCGAGAGCCGCCATCGGCACCAGAACAAGGGCGAGCACAACGCACGCAGCGGGGTACAGTCTTTTCATGTCTACCTACCGTTTGGGTTCGAGCCACCCTACACCCAGCGACCAGCACGGGCCAGCACGGGTCCCGCCGGCGACGGCGTTGCTGGCGGTGCTGCTCGTTCTCAGCGCGTGTGGGGTCTCCGACGCCGGTCCGGAGGGTCCGCGCACCGCCAATGCTTCAACGGCGGAGTCATCCGACGCGAGTCTGATCGCCCGCGCCGAAGCACTCGAGCTCGACACCCCCTACGTGCCGCCGCCTGGCGAGGCGCTACACCACCACACCGCCGGCTTCGCCAAGATCCTCTGCTCCGGCATCTTCATCACCGGCCTCGATCCGGAAGACGCCGGCGCCAACGTCGGCGGCTTCATCAGCCCGTTCGATGAGAGGCGCCACGTGGTCGATCGTGACATCGACTTCGATCGTCAGAGGGTCTCGCTCACCTTGGCGGATGGCGTCACCCGCACCGCGCGGCGCTACGCCAACCAGGGATGCGTCGCGCACCCGATCGGAGACGAATCGGTACGTTTCGAGCCCAGCGAAGTCGAGCGTAACCTGCCCGACGCCGAGACCACGCCCTGGCCGATGGGCGACGTCGTGGCCACCGACCCCTGGCCGGAAGAGCTCGACCTCGACAAGGTCGAGGCCGCCCTCGACGCCGGTTTCGGACCCCCGGAGGCCCGCACGCTCGGGCTGGTGGTGACCTACCGCGGCCGGATCCTCGGCGAGCGCTACGACCCGGCCGTCGACATCCACACGCCGCTCGAAAGCTGGTCGATGACCAAGAGCCTGACAGGAACGTTGGTCGGGGTGCTGATCCAGCAGGCAGCCTACGAGCTGTGGCAACGCGCGCCGATTCCCGAGTGGCAGGGCGAAGGGGATCCGCGCGCCGAGATCCGCATCGGCGACATTCTGCGCATGTCGAGCGGCCTACGCATCAACGCCCCCTCCGATCCAGACTACGACGAGAGCACCTACGCCGACCACTTCTACTACTACACCGGCACCGTGAACTCGTACGCGTGGGCGGCGACTCGACCCCAGCAGTGGCCACCCGACACCGTGGGGCGTTATCGCAACACCGATCCCGTGCTCGCGAGCTACCTCGTGCGGATGGCGGTCGAGGCGCGCGGAGAGCACTATCACTCGTTCCCGCAGCGAGCGTTGTTCGACAAGATCGGCATACGGGACGGGCTGATCGAAACCGACGTCTACGGCAACTTTCTGGGCCAGGGGCTGGCGTTCATGCCGGCGCGTGACTGGGCACGCCTCGGCAACCTCTACCTACAGGACGGCGTTTCCGACGGTGAGCGGATCCTGCCCGAGGGCTGGGTGTCCTACGCGTCGACGGTCGCACCCGCCTGGGAGGCCGACGGCAGGCGCGTCTACGGGGGATCGTTCTTCTGGGTCAACGGCGAGGGCGCGCAGGGACTGCCGAAGTCCGCGTTCAGCATGAGGGGCGCCGGGGGACAGAGCACCACGATCATCCCGACGCACGGCCTCGTCGTCGTCCGCCTCGGCAAGTACACAGGCGCCGAGTTTGGCCGCCCAGCGCTGGAGGAGGCATTCAGGCTTCTAATGGAGGCGGTACCGCCACTCGAGGACCCCGTCGCGCGCGCAGACGATCTCTAGCGTACGATTCCCGTATGCGTCTCCTAGCTTCGTGTCTCGTCTGCAGCCTCGCCCTCGCCCCTACCGTCTTCGCGCAAAGTGGCACCTCACGCTATCTCTACATGTCGACGCCCGACGGGGCGCAGGAGTTAGGGCGCGCCGAGGGTGCCGGCATCCTGGTGTTCGACATCGACGATGATCACCGCCTGGTACGGCGCATCGACATCCCGATCTTCGCCGAAGGCCTGCGTGGTTTCGCCGGCAACCTCGAAACCCACAGCGTCGTCTATTCCACCACCAACCGTCGGCTCGGCGCCTTCAATCTCGAGACCGAACAGAAGATCTGGGAGCAGACCTACGATGCCGGGTGCGATCGCTCGTCGATCACGCTGGACGGGTCGAAGATCTACGCTCCCACGGGGTGGTGGTACAAGGGAGACGACAGCGGGATGCTCGTGGTCGACGCCTCGAACGGCGATCTCATCGACCGCATCGAGGTCGGGCCCGCCGCTCACAACAGCATCGTCAGCCTCGACGGGGATCGGCTCTACCTCGGCACGGACACCATGCTGTCGATCTTCGACACCAAGACCGACGAGCTGGTGGGACAGATCCGAGACGTCGGCGAGCGCGGGGTCTTCCCCTACACCCTCACTCGCGACGAGAGCACCGCCTATGTGTGTCTCGGGGCGCATGTCGGTTTCGACGTGATCGATCTGAAAAGGCTCGAGCGCACCCACCGCGTCTTCGCAGGCGACGAGAAGATCACCCATCGTACCCACGGAGTCGCGCTGAACCCCGACGAGACCGAGCTCTGGATCAGCGACCAGGAGGGACAGAAACTCTTCATCTTCGACGCCACTGAGACGCCGCCCGCACAGACAGGGCGAGTCGAGCTGTCCCAGGGCGGCCACGGCTGGGTGGCGTTCAGCCTCGACGGTCGCTACGCCTGGTCGCACGCGCCGGACATCTTCGACGCGCGAACAAAAGAACGCATTGGCGCCTTCCGCGACGAGCAGGGCCGCCCGGTGAGCGGCTCGAAGTACCTCGAGATCCACTTTCGCGACGGCAAGGTCGTCGCCATGGGTCACGAGTTCGGCCTCGGGCGCAAAAAGGGCTCGACCTAGGAGTCTGCGCAGCAGAATCCTAGGCAGGTGGGATGGGCCAAGACGCGTCGGCCGCTAGACCGGCGGGTTTTGGGGCGCTAGCGTCGCTCGGCGAGTCAGGGATCGTCGGCGGGCGATTCGCGGAGCTCGTCAATGTCCCAGTCGCCGATGCGTCCGCGGTTGGCCTCGCGGATTGTAGCGACGGTCTGCGCCTTCACCGGCTCCGAAATCGACCCGAACTCCGCGCGCACGAACGACAGCAGCCGCGCCAAGTCGTCGTCGGACAGCGCCCCGCCGATACCGGGCATCTCGCGATCGAACGACTCGCCGCCGATCTCGATCCGCCCCCGCACGCCGTGCAGGGTGATCTTGATCAACGTCTCCGGCGCGCCCGCCACCCACGGGGAACCGTCTAGCGGCGGCGCCTCCCCCAGCTCCTGCCCGTGACACGCGGCACAGTAGTTCTCAAACAGCTCCCGGCCCTCATCCACTGCCAAAGCCGAGCTCGGCGGTCGCTCACCTCCTACGCATCCGACCAACCAGACCGCGACAACGCACCAAGTCGGCAGCGCCCGCCAGTCCCTCTGGGCCTGCGCGGCGAGCGCCCCCCAGCGGGAAGGAATGCTAGCGGGGATCGCGGTATGAGCGCGACACAAATTCAACAGGCCCGAAAGCCATGACTACCGCGGCTCCCGCTAGCGCCGGCGCAGCGTAGACCGGCGAGCAGGCCGCGGCTCACCACCCGCGTGGCCGATCGACTCGGTCTCGACCGAGCCGTCGTCGTGAATGCGCGTCCATCCCTCGTGAGCGTGTGCGTCCACGTTGGGGTCGAAGTTGGTGCCGCCATCGAACTCGAAGCGAATCTCGCCCGGACGATCCGAAGCCACGAAGCGCATGCGGGGCTGGTTGTCGAGTGCGCAGTAGTGGGTCAGCACCAGATCGTCGCCATCCATGTGGTAGACGGTGAGCATCTCGTTCGGGGCCCCGGGAGCGTAGGTCTTCACAACCGTGCCACCCGCGGCGATCACCTCGTAGCGAACGGACGAGGCAGAGCCTCCTCCCTGGGAGCTTCCCATCCACTCCCCCTCGAGATTCTTCAACGCGGCCAAGGCGGACTCGGCGTCGTAAACGACCGCGGTCGGATCTTCGGCGACGGCAGAGCCGCAGAGCAAGACTGTCAGGCCTAGTATCGAGACGATTCGCTTCGCGGTCATGGCGTCCTCCCGGCGATGATGCCGTCATTGTATGCCGGAGCTGCATGTAGACTGTAACTTCTGACCGACTAGGGGGCCGACATGCGCAACGTCGTTCTGATTTCCCTGAGTGGGGCCGTGGCTCTCGCTCTGACAACTGCTGCCATGGCTGCCGAAGGCGACATCAAACGTACCGCCGGCGGACGCCCCGATCTGTCTGGGACCTACGACGCTGCGACTCTGACGCCGTTCCAGCGACCGGAGGAGTTCGGCGACAACCTGTACCTGACGCCCGAGCAGGCGAGCGAGATCGTCGAGGCCGCTCAGGCGCGGGTGCGCGAGAGATCACGCAGCCGCGGGCCGGTAACGAGCGCACCACCCGAGGGCGGCGCACCACCCATCGGCATCGGCGAGGAGTTCCGCGAGCGCAGTGGCGCCGGCAGCGTTGGCGGCTACAACAACTTCTGGGTCGATCCCGGAACGGATGTCTTCACCGTTGACGGCAAGTTCCGCACATCAATCGTCGTCGATCCGGCCAACGGCCGCATCCCGCCGATGACCGAGGCCGCCTTGGCGGAGATGGCCGGGCGCCGCAAGCTGCGCCGCCCGAACGACGGCACGGCCTGGTGGCTCGAGGTCGACGGCGACGGCCCGTACGACGGCCCGGAGATGCTGGGCATCGCCGAGCGCTGCGTACTCGGATTCACCGGCGCCACCCCGACGTTTCCGAGCCTCTACAACAACTACAAGACCATCGTGCAGACCGAAGACCACGTGGTGCTCCTCATCGAGATGGTGCACGACGCGCGCGTGGTCCGCATCGACAGCGAGCATCCACCGGCTGAGGCCCGCAAGTGGCTCGGCGACTCGATCGGCTGGTGGGAGGGCGACACGCTGGTGGTCGACAGCGTCGGCTTCCTACCCCGATCACGTCCAGGACGCGGCGGCTCACAGGACGCACACATCGTCGAGCGCTTCACGATGCAGCCCGACGGCAACGTATTGTACCGCTTCACTGTCGACGACGACTCGGTGTGGACCGCGCCATGGACCGGCGAGTACATCTGGCGCGCGAGTGCTGAGCGGGTCTACGAGTACGCCTGCCACGAGGGCAACTACGCCATGGGCAACATCCTGCGCGGCGCGAGACTGCTGGAGGATGAGGCCCGAGCGAAGGCGGCCTCGAGTGGAGGCAGATAGAACATCGGGGCACGAACCCTGAACGGGCAGGAGAAGGTATGAGCGTAAGTCCAAAAGCACAGCGCTACGACGTGGTTCGAGAACGGCCTTTGTCCCCGGTCATCGGCGCCGAGATCGAAGGGGTGGACATGTCCGAGCCCCTCGATGAGAGCACCTTCACTGCGATCCACGCAGCGCTGCTGCGCCATCAGGTCATCTTCTTCCGCAACCAGAGCGTGACGCTGGACCAGCACAAGGCGTTCGGCAAGTGCTTCGGTGAGCTGCACGTCCATCCCGCGGCTCCCTCGCCCGAAGGTCACCCGGAGATTCTCAAGATCCACGCCGACGAGCGCTCGAAGCGGATCGCGGGACACGGCTGGCACTCGGACGTCTCTTGTGACGCAGCGCCGCCTCTCGGCAGCATTCTGCACCTGCATCAGACGCCGGGCTCAGGTGGCGACACCATGTTCTCCAGCATGTACGCCGCCTACGACGCGCTCTCCGACACGATGAAGACGTTTCTCGGCACCCTCAGCGCGGTGCACAGCTCCGAGCATGTGTACCGCGGCCGGTACGGCCATACCGAGAACCTGCGTGACGAGGGCTACCCGGAAAGCGTCCATCCGGTCGTCCGAACCCATCCAGAAACCAAGCGGCGGGCGCTGTTCGTCAACAGCGGCTTCACGCGGCGGATCGTCGGACTGGAGCGGAACGAATCGAAGGCGCTCCTGGAGTTTCTCTTCGAGCATGTCCGCACGCCCGAGTTCCACTGTCGCTTCCGCTGGGACGACGACTCCGTCGCCTTCTGGGACAACCGCTGCGTGCAGCACCACGCGCTGTGGGACTACTACCCGCAGGTGCGCAGCGGCCATCGGGTCACGATCGTCGGGGACGAGCCGTTCTTCGACCCCGACGCCGTGCCGCGCGGCGAACCGACGGCGCAAGCGCGCGGCGGCGGATACGGACTGAGCTAGTCGGGAGGATCCGTGGCCGCCTTGAGAGGTCGCTCTCGGCGGCCCGGAACGCTGTACTTGTCGGGGAGTACCGGATTCACATTGAGCATCGGGTTGCGGGGGCGCTCGGCGGCCTCGGTGAGAAGCGCCTCGACCTGCTCGCGGATGTCGGCAGGCAGCAGGTCCCACTCGCGCAGACCTTCGTCGACCACCTTCGGGACGGCGTAGCGACGCAGTAGATCTCCCGTGGAGGTCCTCTCGACCAACGGCGCCGAGCCCGGGTGGAAGTAGCGCTCGGCTATGAAGAGCGGCGTCTGCCCACGCTTGTTCTGAGGATTCACCTCGGCACCCTGATCGATCAGGAACTGGACGACCGCGTCGGCGCGGATACGGGCGGCGCCGTGCAGGGCGGTGTCTCCCCTCACGTTGGCCGCGTTGACGTCGTTGCCGAGCTCCGCCGCCAGACGGACGGCCTCGAAGCTCGCCTCCTTGGTGACCCGACTCTCGGCGAGGGCCCGCGCCACGCCGGCCGCGGCCATCAACGGACTCGTGCCGTCCTCCGGGAGCAGCTGCGGGTCGGCACCGTGGCGAACGAGGGCCCGCATCACATCGACGTCTCCGGCCATCGCCGCCAGATAGAAGGGCGTCGCCCCCTTGGGTCGTAAGCTGAAGACCGTATAGCCGACGCGCGGAGGGTTCTTCTCGAGCCGGGCGTTCGGGTCGGCGCCATGCGCGAGAAGCGCCTCGGCGAGGGCCAGCCGTCCGGCTGCGAGGCCCCGCATCGCGCTCCACTCGTGGTCCGCGGGCGCGCGAATGCCGTTGGGTCCGGTCATCTCGGTCTCCCACGAGCCCGAGGCCCAGTGCAGCGCCGAATAGCCTGCGGCATCGTGGTTGGGGTCGGCACCGCGATCGAGCAGGAATCGGGCGAGCTCCACGTGGCCACGCACCGTTGCCACGAGAAGCGCCGAGCTACCGTCGCCTGCGACCGTGTCGATGCCGGCGCCGCGTTCGAGCAGAGTCTCCGCGAGGCGAATGTCACCGTGTCGCGCCGCGAAAAGTAGTGGTGTGTAGCCGGCCTTCGAGGGTGCTTCGACCTCCGCGCCGAGCTCCACCAGGAGCCGCGACACCTCGAGGTGACTCTCGGAGACCGCCCACATGAGGGCCGACTGCCCGCGCTCCGGATCCGTGGCCTTCACATCTGCGCCGCGCTCGAGCAGCGCTCGCACCGCGCCGATCGAGCCGCTGCGAGCGGCAGTCATGAGGGGAGTCTCGCCGCTCGGGAGGGCAAGGTTGGGGTCAGCACCGGCGCCGAGCAGAAGCTCGACTAGCTCTGCGCTACCGTTCTCGCACGCCAGCGAGAGAGCTGTGGTGCCAAGCTCGTTGCGGGCGTCGACCGAGGCGCCCGAGGCGAGCAGAACCGCGGCGATCTCGGTGTCGTCCCGATACGCCGCGAACTGAAGAGCTGTGGCCCCGTCGGGGTGGGCGGAGTCGACGTCCATGCCCTGATCGAGCAGCGCTCGAACCTCCGCGAGGTTCTGGTCGCTGGCCGCATCGACCAGTCGCCCGTCGGCTACGGCCAGCAGGGCGATAGAAGCCAGGACGGCAAGACCTCGCCATCCCGGCCGGTGGTACGAGGCACGCATTGCGTCGCTCCTTTCCAAGGCGGGTACCGCCGATGTTACTCTGATCGCTACGTTTCGATCGCAGTCGAGGGTATATAGGCCTTGCGAAAGACCCTCCCCATACACTTCTTGATTCTGGCCGCGGTGGCGGGCGCCGGTGCCGGGCACGGCCAGCTACGCCCTACCCTCGATCGCTACTGCGTCGACTGCCACAGCGACGCCCAGCGCACCGCGGGACTCAGCCTGGAATCGGTCGACGCCGACGACGTCGCCGCGGCCCCCGAAACCTGGGAGAAGGTGGCGCGCAAGCTACGTGCCGGAGCCATGCCCCCGGCAGGCCGGTCGCGGCCATCGGGCGAAGCCACGAGCCGCCTCTTGTCAGGGCTCGAGAGCGAGCTCGACCGCGCTGCCGCCGCGGATCCGAGGCCCGGCAGGCCCGCGATCCATCGACTCAACCGGACCGAGTACGCCAACGCCATCCGTGACCTCCTCGCGCTGGAGGTCGACACGCGCTCGCTGCTGCCAGCCGACGATCTGGCGTTCGGCTTCGACAACATAGCCGACACCCTGTCGTTCTCTCCTCTACTGCTCGAGAGGTATCTGGCGACCGCTCGCAAGGTCAGCCGCCTGGCGGTGGGCGACCCGTCACTGCGCCCCGAGGTCGAGACCCACCACGCCGCCAAGGTCCTGGTACAGAGCGACCGCATGAGCGAAGAGCTCCCGTTCGGCTCCCGCGGCGGGCTGGCGATCCGACATCGCTTCCCTCTCGACGCCCATTACACCTTCAAGGTCGCGCTCGGGGGCCGGCGCGCGGGCGCGGAGACACTCGAGATCCGCG
>JAYZDP010000107.1:0-8557 GCA_036337765.1 Acidobacteriota bacterium | reverse complement strand
GGGCCTGCTCATCGGCCTCGGTGGCCTACGCGCCAACGTAATCCGGATCGGTCCTTCGATGCTCATCAGTGCAGAGGACGTCGACGAGGGCCTGGCAAGGCGCGCACGGGCCTGCGACAGCGTCGGCTGAGTCCATCCGGTCCCAGCAAGGACGAAGACGTAGGCTTCGTCGGGGTTCCTCACATTTTCGTCCCCAAACCGAGCTCTCTGGACTCGCCCGAATCTCGGTAAGACCCCGCGCTGTCAGCCGCTTACCTTCGATCTCGAAGTGTGGTCTGGACGTTGCTGTTCTCCACCGGGCGTGTGACTTCGATGGCCGCTAGCCACCGAACCATCTACGAATCACGGAGAAAGAAAGTGCTTCGCCACCTCGGGAAATGTCTCCTGCTCATCGCCGGACTCGCCACAGTGCTGGCCGGCTCCCCCGTCCAGGCCGCGGGCGTCGCATACGGGTTCGCTTTCGCTTCCGCCTACGTCTGGCGCGACTTGACCGTCGTCGACGAAGGCGTCTGGCAGCCCTCGTTCACCATGTCCCACGACAATGGTTTCTCGTTCAACACCTGGGGCGACTACTACATCGACGACGTCAACCGCAACGACGGCGAGTTCACCGAGGTCGATCTCACCGCGGACTATGCGCCGCCACTCGAGGGTAAGACCGGCGTGAACATCGGGGTGATCGAGTATCCGTTCCCCAATACTGGCGGCACCAACAACGCCACCACCGAGATCTACGCCGGCCTCAGCTGGGACAGCTTCGCCGCACCCTTCATCACCGCGTACTACGACATCGACGTGGTCGACGACCTCTACATCAGCTTCGGCGCCATCTGGGGCAGGTACCTCTTCCGACTCGGTCGGATGGGAGCTCAGCCTCACCGGTGCCTACGCCGGTGACGACTTCGCCCGCATCTATGCCGGCGGCGTCGATGGCGGCCTGTTTGACGACAATGTCTCGTTCTCGATCTCGACCGAGATCGACGACAATTGGGGCACCGGAGTGTTCGTGGCCTACGCCGACTCGCTCGACAGCAAGGCTCTCCCCATCCAGCTTGTCGACTTCTGCGGCGGCGTCTCGATCTCCGCTTCCTTCTGATCTCAAGAGCGCTCCACGGGACGGAGCCGTTCCTCAGAGTGCCGGTCTTTCGAGGCCGGCACCCATTTTCGTCTTCGGGCCTACCAACCTCGGACGACCGGCCAGCGATCGACCACCTCGTCTCCTTCGACCACCGAATAGGCGCCGAACGCGGCTGAGGTGAGACACGAGTGGTTAGGCTGGATGCGCAGACGCTCACCCAGATCGAAGCTGCCTGTGACTTCCCCGTGCTCCTGCGACAGCTCGACGACGGTTGTGTCGTCGTGTAAGGCCCCGGCCTCGTAGTCCTCGTAAATCCTGCCGTAGCCGCAGTCGCCGGGCCCGAGGTCCTTCGACAGGGCGAGCGCACCGGCGTTGATCACGGCGTGGCGTCCACCGCCATTAGAGATCACCTCGGCGATCACGGTCACCGCGCAATCGGTCAGCGCGCAGGCCCCCAGTGCCACCTGGCTAGCGTCGAAGAAGACGTAGTTGCCCGGGCGGACCTCGTCGACTCCGGCAAGGTCGTGTGCCGCCGACATCGCTGGCGTCGAGCCAACCGAGACCACGGGCACCTCGATGCCGTCGCCGCGCATGCGCTCCGCGAGCTCGACCATCACCCGCCGCTCGTGCTCGGCCACCACGGCCAACTCAGCCCTGGATGCACAGTCGTAGGCCTGCCCCGAGTGGGTCAGCAAGCCACGAAACACATGGCCTCCCTCAGCGATCGAGCGGGCCAGCCGCGCTGCCTCGTCTGACTGGGAATCGACGCCCGCGCGATGGTAGCCGCAGTCGACCTTGATCCAGACGTCGAACGACCCGCCCCGGCGATCGAGCGCCGCCACCGCCGCCAGAGCATCGACGAGAATCCCCAACCGGGCTCTGGCGGCCACCCGCTCGACGTCGGCCAGACGGCTCGGGGCAAGTGGCACGGCCCAGGTGAGATCGTCGAAGCCTGCCGTCGAGAAGGCATCGGCCTCGGCCAGGGTGGAGACGGTCAGGCCGCACGCGCCGGCTGCCACCTGACGTCGCGCCACTTCTAGACACTTGTGAGTTTTCGCGTGCGGTCGCAACGTGACCCCAAGGTTCGCCGCGCGATCGGCCATGCGCGCGATGTTGCGCTCGAGTCGTTTCCGGTCCAGGACAAGGGCCGGCGTCGGCAGGTCGCAGACGCGCATGGCTCCTAAGCTTCGTCGCTGCGGCCAGCGAGGAGGTCGCGGCCGCCCGCCCGAATCCCTTCTTCTTCGTCGAGGCCGCGAAGCACCAAATAGCCGCCGAAGAGCAGCAGCACGACGATGGCGATTCCCGCCCGCTGGGTACCAAAGACGCCGGTGAAGATCCCCAGAAACAGCGGCCCAATGAAGGCTGTCGCCTTACCCGAGAAGGCGAAGAAGCCGAAGAACTCGTTCTCCGACTCCGGCGGCACGAAGCGGCCGAGCAGAGACCGGCTCGCCGACTGATTGGGTCCCGAAAAGATTCCGATCAGGGTTCCAGCCACCCACAGCCACGCCTTCGAGGGAGCCACGACCGCGATCACGGTCGCGACCCCGAGTCCCAAAATGCTGATCTCGAGGGTCCGCTTGCCGCCGAGGAGATCGTCGAGAAACCCGAGCGAGACGGCCCCGAGGCCGGCCGTGACGTTGAGCACGATACCGAACACGAGGATCTCCTGGAAGCTGAAGCCGAAGGTGCCCACAGCGTAGATGCCGCCGAAGGCGAAGATCGTGACCAGGCCATCGTTGTAGAGCATTCTCGCCACCAGCAAGCGGACGATCTGGCGGTACTTCTGTATCGAGCTGAAGGTACGGCCAAGCTGCTTGTAGGCCTCCCGCACCGAGTTGCCGCCCCGGCTGATCGCCGATTTGTCCTCGCGCACCCACAGAAACAACGGCAGGCTGAAAAGGGCGAGCCAGCCCGCGACCACAAGGTTCGTGGCGCGGATGTTCTCGCCGTCTTCGGTCGAGAGCCCGAACCACGGTGTCTCAGGCTGGACCAGCGTAACCAACACCACCACCAGCGCGCCCAGCCCCCCGGCATAGCCCAATCCCCAGCCGTACCCTGAGACACGGCCCAGACGATCCGGCGGCGCCAGATCCGGCAAGAACGCGTTGTAGAAGACCATCCCCATCTCGAAAGCTATGTTGGCGGCAACGACGATCCCGAGCGCCAGCAGCGCCCTGCTCGGGGGCACCCAGAACAGTGCCAGACACGCAACGACACAGCAGACGGTCGAAATCCCCAGAAACAGCTTGCGGAAGCCACCCCGATCGGCAAGAGCGCCGAGCAGTGGTGACAGCAGCGCCACCACCAGCGCAGTCACCGTGACACCGCGAGACCACAGAATGGTGCCCCGCTCCTCCGACGACGCCATTACCTGCGTGAAGTAGGTAGCGTAGATGAAGGTGATGACGAGCGTCGTGAACGGCGAGTTGGCGAAGTCGTACAGTGCCCAGGCTACGATGCTCCGCCGGTCCCGGTCGTTGCGTGGTGCCATCTGCGGGACATTCTAGTCGTGGTCGCGGCTGCTATCGTTGCGCGGGTCGCGGCCTCCCGCACGTCCGACAAAAGGAGTCCTCATGCTCTCGAGCTTCACGCTGAGCCGTCGGCGCAGCTGTTTCGGAACTTCCGCCCTGCTCGGCGGGGTCGTCCTGACCCTCACCGGGGCATCCGCGATGGCCGTGACACCCGACGAGAAGCTGGCCCGCTCGACCGAGGTCCTCCAGGAGATCCTCTCCGATGCGCGCCCACCGGCCCACCTGTTGGAAGAGAGCTTCTGCATCGCCGTCTTGCCTCGCGTGCTCGAAGGCGCGCTGGGCTTCGGTGCCCGTCAAGGCAAAGGGGTCATATCTTGCCGACGCACGGACGGTGGCTGGAGCCCGCCAGCCTTCCTCTCGATCGCCGGTGGCTCGATCGGCCTGCAGATCGGCTTCGAATCCACCGACCTGGTGCTACTGGTCGTCAATGAGCGCAGTGCCACGTCCTTGATGCGTAGCAAGTTCACCCTCGGTGCCGACGCCAAAGTGGCGGTGGGCCCGATCGATGCCGCGGCCAGCGCCACCACTGACGCCCGTCTGGACGCCGAGATCTACTCCTACGGCAACTCGACCGGCTTCTTTGCTGGCGCATCTTTGAGCGGCGCCCGAATCAAGATCCGACGCAAGGAGATCTCGCGCTACTACCCTGAACGACCGGTGCCAGAGGATCTTCTGTTCGGAGACGCGCAAGTCCGACTCAGCGGGGCCGCGGCCGCCTTTGTCGACGCCCTTCCCTGACCGCGAACCGTGGATCTGCCCAGCATCACTGGCCGCCTCGCCGACGAGATGGCAGACATCGACTTCGGCCCGCCGGCGGCGTGGGTCTATAACCCGCTGGAGTACGCGCGCAACCCCCACTTCGAGTTCCTCGAGCGCTTCGGAGCCGGACAGAAAGACCTACTGCTCGTAGGCATGAACCCGGGACCCTGGGGAATGGCCCAGACCGGGATTCCGTTCGGCGCCGTGTCCGCGGTCCGTGATTGGATCGGAATCTCTGAGCGAACCGTCGGCAGCCCCGAGCACCAGCACCCCAAGCGCCCGGTCCTCGGCTTTGAATGCCGGCGCGAGGAGGTGAGCGGCACTCGCCTTTGGGGGTGGGCCGAAAGCCTCTGGGGTACCCCCGAGAGATTCTTCTCTCAAGCCTGGGTCGCCAACTACTGCCCCCTGCTCTTTCTCGACCGGGCGGGCCGCAACCTCACTCCCAATCGGCTCGCCGCCGAGGATCGGGAGCTCCTCATCGCGCCGTGCGACCGAGCTCTGCGCGAGATCGCCGAGACCCTCCAGCCGCGTTGGATGATCGGGATCGGCGTGTTCGCGGAAGCCAGGCTACGGCAAGCCTGCGACGGGCTACCCGGGAAGATCGGCCGCATTCTGCACCCGAGCCCGGCCAGCCCGGCCGCCAACCGCGGCTGGGCGCGCCAGGCCACGCGACAACTCGGAGACCTCGGGTTCGAGCTTCCGCGGGCGGGCGGTTGAGTCGACCATGAGCGCTCCGCACGTCGACCTGTTCGTCATCGGTGCCGGCAGTGGCGGGGTACGAGCCGCGCGCATGGCCGCCGCGGCCGGAGCCAGCGTCGCGGTGGCCGAGGAGGCGCGACTCGGCGGAACCTGCGTCAACGTGGGCTGCGTGCCCAAGAAACTCATGGTCTACGCCTCCCACTTCCGGGACGAGTTCGAAGACGCGAGCGGGTTCGGTTGGAGCACGCCACCGGCCGACTTCGATTGGCCGACACTGATCCGCAACAAGGACATCGAGATCCAGCGACTCAACGACATCTACCGCCGTCTGCTCGAAGGCGCAGGGGTCGAGATCGTGGAGGGACGAGCCAGCCTCGAGTCGAGTGCCCGAGTCGCCGTTGGCGAGCGCCGATTTCACGCCGAACGGATCCTCGTTGGCACCGGTGGCAGGCCACGGCGCCCCGCCATTCCAGGGAGCGGGCTCGCCCTCGTGTCCGACGATGTCTTCGCTCTAGGAGAGCTCCCCGAACGCGTGGTCGTGATCGGCGGCGGCTACATCGCACTCGAATTTGCCGGCATCTTTCAGGGCTTGGGCGTGCAGGTGACTCTCGTACACCGCGGCGATCTCCCGCTACGGGGCTTCGACGACGACCTGCGGACCGCGATCCGCGACGCGATGAGCGAGCGTGGCGTCGAACTGCGGCTAGGGTGCGAGGTGGCAGCCCTGCACCGTTGCGCGGCTGAGGTGGTCGCCACGCTCGGCGACGGTACCGCTCTCGCGACGGATACGGCACTCTTTGCCATAGGTCGCGATCCGAATACGCGCGGAATCGGACTCGAGGCGGCGGGCGTGGACCTCGAGTCCGACGGCACGATTCGGGTCGACGAGTTTTCGCGCACCTCGGTCGAGAACATCTTCGCGATCGGCGACTGCACCAACCGGATGAACTTGACTCCGGTCGCCATCGCGGAGGCCATGGCCCTGGTAGACACCTTGTATCGCAAGCGGCCCCGGGCGATGAGCTACGCCGACATCCCGACCGCTGTCTTCAGCCAGCCACCCCTGGCCGCCGTCGGCCTGACAGAAACACAGGCTCGCGAAGAGTCGGCACGGATCGAGATCTACCGCTCTTCGTTCCTGCCGTTGAAGAACACGCTCTCGGGCCGGCAGGAGCGAAACCTGCTCAAGCTCGTCGTCGATCGAGAGACCGATCGAGTGTTGGGCGCCCACATGCTCGGTCCCGATGCGGCGGAGATCGTCCAGGGCCTCGCAATCGCCATTCAGTGCGGTGCGACCAAGACACAGTTCGACGCCACTATCGGCATCCACCCGACCACCGCCGAGGAGTTCGTAACCATGCGCGAACCCTTGCCGGACGGGACCTGAGCCAGAGCGTCGAAGCGGACTTGTGGCGTTCCCTTCAACGCCCTAATATAGCAATTTCCCTATGCGTGTCGCTCCCGGTGGCGTGGAAATTCCCATGACGAGCCTGAGTATCGAGCCTCCGCCAACCGCGAACCGGGGGCACGTGCGCACTCGCTACGGGTGCATTGCTTCGGTAGCCTCGAGATCTCTCTCGAGGGCGATCCACTCTAGGGTTTCGAGTCGCAGAAGGTCCGTGCCCTTTTCGTCTACCTCGCCTGTCATATCGGCCAGCCGCTGACTCGCGACCATTTCGCCGCGATCTTCTGGCCGGACAAGGACGAGGAGGCGGCGCGACGCAACCTGCGCCAGTCGCTCTACAACCTGAAGGGCCTGTTCGCCGACGGCCAGACCGTGATCCGGGCGAATCGCCAAAGCATCCAGCTCGAGCCCACGCTCGCCTGCTGGGTCGACGCGGACGCCTTCGAGAACGCCCTCGATACCTCCGACCACACCGAGCGGCTCGATCCCCATCTCCTGACCGAGGCGGTCGGACTGTACCGGGGTGACTTCCTCCACGGCTTCCAGGTCAAGTACAGCGAGGAGTTCGACTTCTGGCTGGGCTCCGAGCAGGAGCGGTTGCGCGAGAACGCGGTCGCGGCCCTACGGCTGCTGATCGAAAGCTATCTAGACCGCGCGGTGAATTTCGGCTCGGTATCCAGTACGCGCAGCGCCTGGTCGCGATCGACCCGTTCTCGGAAGACGCCCACCAGAAGCTCATGCAGCTCTACTCCCTTTCGGAACGGCGCAGCCGCGCCCTTGCCCAGTACGTGGAGCTCAAGCGGGCCCTGAAGCGTGAGCTCGACGCCGAGCCGCTTGAAGAGACCGCCCGTCTGAAGCAGCGCATCCTCCAGCAGAGCACGAGCACGCCTTACGTCGAGGGCAGCGGTGAGGCGATAGGACCGATGATCCCGATGGCGGGACGCCGCGAAGAGTACGAGCGGCTCGGCCGCGGCATGGAGAGCGCTCTCGCCGGAGAGGGCCTGCGTACTATCGTCGCTGGCGAGCCCGGCGTAGGAAAGACCCGTCTGATTCGCTCCTTCCTCGACGGCGCCAGTTCTCAGGGCCACACCGTGGTGCTGAAGGGAAGCTGTCTCGACGTGCTACCCGAGAGCTTTCAGCCGCTCGCGCGCGCGCTGCGGGGCGCCTTCTCCACCGGCTCCGAACTCGGCCCGGAGACCCTGACGACGCTCGACGACGATACGCGTTTTCATCTCAGCACCATTGTGCCCGAGTTCGCCGATGGAGTACCGGCGCGCCGCGGTCGAGCCCCCTCAACCGACACCGAGCGAAAGCGAGTCTTCGAGGCGGTCGAAAAGACTCTGACTACGCTGTGCGGCCTGCCAGGCGGCAAGATGAGGCGCATCGTCGTCCTGCTCGATGACCTGCAGCGTGCCGATCCCGCCACCCTCAAGTTACTGCGACATCTACATCAGAGCCTGCGTCCGTTCCCGGTGTGGATCGTCTGCGCATGTGCCCGCGAGCGCCTCAATCCCAACCATCAGCTGCACGGACTAGTCGACGACCCCGCCACGAACTGCATCCGCCTCGGCCGGCTCGACTCCGACTCGGTCTACGAGGTCGCCGCGTCGCTCGTCCCCCAGGGCCAAGCCAACGAGCTGGCGCCTTCCTCGACCGCAACACACGGGGCCTGCCCCACCTGCTCACCGAGTGCATCAACTTTCTGCGCGACCAGGGCTTGCTCCTCCCAGACTCCGGTCGTTGGACTCTGGCGCAATCGCTGGCCGACCTCGAGGTCCAGCTCTCGGACCTCAAGCAGGTCATCGCTGGCCGCTACCAACACCTGTCACATTCCACGCGCAGATTAGCGGCGTTTGCCGCGGTCTCCGGATCGCGCCTCGAGCCGCAGCTCATCGCCGAAGCCGGCAGCGAGCATCCCGCCGTCTCGCAGATCGGTTTCGACGTCATGGTGCAGCGCTGGTTGATCCGCCCGGCCTCCGATCACTGCAGCACCGCCAGTCGAGCTCCGAGCCGGAGGACCGCGAACAGGGCACCACGCAATTGGAGTTCTCGAGCGAGACCATCTGGCGAACGATCTACGAACAG
>JAYZDP010000106.1:0-16288 GCA_036337765.1 Acidobacteriota bacterium | reverse complement strand
AGACGCTCATACCAATCCCGTCGACACGACCATGGCGTTGGCGAGAGGGGCGAGGGCGCGCGGGGTGCAGATCTTCGAGGACACGACCGTGACGGCGATCCGGAGTCGGAACGGGCGGGTATCGGAGGTCGTGACGGAAGGCGGCCGTGTCGCATGCGACACCGTCGTCAACTGTGCCGGGATGTGGGCCCGAGAAGTCGGCCGGATGTGTGACGTGGTCGTACCCCTGCATGCGGCGGAGCATTTCTACGTCGTCAGCGAGCCGGTGACCGCACCGGGGGAGATCTTTCCGACCCTGCGCGATCCCGACTCCTGCCTCTACGTTCGCGGCGAGACCGGCGGCAAGCTGCTGGTCGGCTTCTTCGAGCCGGTGGCCAAGCCCTGGGGCTCGGAGGGGATCCCGGCAGACTTCAGCTTCGGCCGTCTGACCGAAGACTGGCAACATCTCGAGCCGCAGCTCGAAGCCATGCTCCAGCGAGTGCCCGCGCTGGAGGACGCCGGCATCGAGCTCCTGTTCAACGGCCCCGAGAGCTTCACGCCCGACGACAGCTACCTGCTCGGAGAAGCACCGGAGCTCGACGGCTTCTTCGTCGCCGCCGGCTTCAACTCGATCGGCATCCAATCGGCGGGTGGGGCGGGAAAGGTCCTTGCAGACTGGATCATCGACGGCCACTCGCCGATGGATCTATGGGACGTCGACATCGCGCGCATGCAACCGTTCCAGGCATCCCATCGCTATCTGCACGACCGGACCGTCGAGGGACTGGGTCTCTTGTATGCGATGCACTGGCCGTATCGTCAGTACGAGACCGCGCGCGGCGCCCGCCGTTCGCCGCTCCACGATCGCCTCGCGGCCGCCGGCGCCTGCTTCGGCGAGCTCGCAGGTTGGGAGCGGCCGAACTGGTACGGCGAAGCCAGTACGCGGCCCGCCTACGCCTACACGTACGGACGGCAGAACTGGTTCGAGCACTCTGCCATCGAGCATCGCGCCGTCCGCGAAGCGGTCGGGCTTTTCGATCAGACATCGTTCTCGAAGCTCCTGGTCCAAGGGCGCGACGCAGCGAGACTGCTGAATCACATCTGTGCCAACGAGGTCGATGTCGAGAACGGGCGCGTCGTCTACACCCAGTGGCTCAATGCCCGGGGTGGCGTCGAAGCGGATCTCACCGTCAACCGCCTCGCTGACGATCGCTACCTCGTGGTCGCCTACGCCGCCACGCAGCGTCGCGATCTCGCATGGTTGCGGCGGCACACTCCACCCGACGCCGTTGCGACCGTCACCGACGTGACCTCGGCCTATGCCGTCCTCAGCGTCATGGGTCCGCACTCTCGAGATCTCTTGTCGCGGCTCAGCGATGCCGATCTGACCAACGAAGCCTTCCCCTTCGGCACCTCTCGCGAGATCGAGCTAGGTTATGCACGGGTGCGTGCATCACGACTGACGTATGTCGGCGAGTTGGGTTGGGAGCTGTACATCCCCTGCGAGCAGGCGGCTACGGTCTACGATCTCTTGATCACCGAGGGTGAGAGCCTGGGTCTTCGCCACGCGGGTTACCACGCCCTGGGATCGCTCCGCATGGAGAAGGCCTACCGCGAGTGGGGCCACGACGTGAGTCCCGATGACACGCCGCTCGAGGCGGGCCTCGGGTTCGCCGTCGCCTGGGACAAGGCCGGTGGGTTCGTCGGGCGCGAAGCGCTGGCGGAGCAGAAGGAGCGTGGCCTCACGCGACGACTGGTCCAGTTCGCTCTGGAAGATCCGGAGCCGCTCCTCTTCCACGACGAGCCGATCGTGTGCGACGGCAGGATCTGTGGCTACATCACGTCCGGTGCCTTCGGTCACACCCTCGGCCGGTCCCTGGGGATGGGCTACGTCGAGGACGACGGCGGGGTGACGGCCGATCGCGTGCGAGCCGCTGCCTGGGAGATCGAGGTGGCTGGATCCCGGTTTCCTGCCGAAGCTTCCCTGCGGCCGTTCTTCGACCCGAAAGGTGCTCGCCTGGGCCGCTAGGACGGGAGCGGATGAAGCGGCGCTACCATTCGAGCCCGAAGCGCACCATCAGACGACGCGGCAGAACGTGGGCTCTCGGATAGAACGAGTCGCCCGGCGCCACGACCAGCGTTTGGAAGGCGTCATGTGCGTCGTTGTTGAAGACGTTGAAGAGTTGGAGGTCGACCCGGAACCTGGTGGCGTCTCCCCCAAATTCGCGCCCAAGACTGACGTCGAGCACGTTCTGATCCGGGAACCTCGTGTCCGATGAGGCCGGCACCGCGATCACCGTCTGACCGAACTGGTTCAGCGGGAACTGTGACGAGAATGATCCCAGCGGCCCATTCCGCCCAGGTGTTGCGATGAGCTTCAGGCGGGGTTTCCCGGGGGCGCTTCCTCGGACTGGATCGTGAGCCGAAGCGCGAGGGACAACAGGCCGCTGCAAACCAGGAGCATGGGGAAGGCTGCCAGCTTTCCCGGCGGCGTGCGCGCGAAGTACTCGGGCGTCAGCGGGTGCATCCACCCGACGACGAAGCCGAACAGATGCTCCACGACCAGGAAGCCGAGCATCAGCGGAATCAGGTTCCGGTAACGCCACAGCACCAGAGCGAACAGCATCACCCACATCATCTGGGTGAGGCCCCCTATGGCGCTGAACATGTAGATGATGTTGTTCGGGTCGGGGCTGCCCTCGAAGACCATGATGCTCGCGATCGAGTTGACGCCGCTGTCCGGCTTCAGGAAGTGGACGGTGCTCTTGAAGACATGGACCGCGAACAGCAGGCAGAACCCGTAGAACGAGATGGGTCCGCCGCGGTAGTCGTTGTTGGCTTGTCGGGGGACGAGGGCGTCGAGAACTCGGTTCATGGGTTTCTCCAACTCAAACGGGGCAATGTCCAGGTGGTGAAGTTAGTCGGACGTCACGATCGTCACCCGCCCTGGTGTTCACCGGGTGGCTTCCCTCCAGCTCAGCGCACACCCGAACCCGCCCAGGAGCAGCGCGAGAACGAGCCTCGGGTCGCCGAGTTGGTACCAGGGGTCTATCGGAAACGCGATCGTCTTCGCCATCGCCGCGATCTTGAAATCGTGCCTGCCCGAGAAGGCCGGGTTCGTCGCAATCTCGAGCATGTCGCGGCGGCTGCGATAGCGCATGCCCGCGCCCGTGGTCCAGCGCTCCATCCCGTCGGCGTTCATGAGGTCCATGGCCGTGTTCGCGGCGGAACCGAAGATCACGGGGTGACACGCTCGAGAGAACAATTGCGGGTACATGAAGTCCATGTACTTCGCCATCACGTCGTCACTGCTCTCGCCCGGCTCGACGCCCTCGATCTGCAACGGCGTGTCGTACATGTGAATGACGTTGATCATCACGAAGTCGTTGCCCGTGTCGTCTTCCATGAACTTCCGCAGGTCCGCGAGGCGCTGCGGCGACGGGGTGGGTTCGCGACGCTCGAACCGCTCCATGTAGTACGCGATCTCTTCGTCGGTGAGCGGCCCTCCGAAAGACGTATACCAACTGAAGAAGACTACATAGATTCCTATCAGCACCGCCCAGATCCATCTCGTTCTCGTCATGTTCGATCCTCGCGGTCTTCCCGACCATTCAAGTTTCTCGCTGGTATCCAGTTGGGTGCGAAGGATCGGTCGAACTCAGCTCACGTGTGGAGAGCTGGTTGCGTCAAACTGAGTCGGTCTGACTGCAGCCCCAATCGACATCGTAGAGGGGATCAACAAGTTCTGCCCCAGGAACTCGGCTTTGAGTTGGAATCAACGGTGTGTAAGGCACGCCCTCGTGGTGCTGCATGCTTAGAGGGCGGGGCGGATCTTCTCGGCCGCTAGACCTCGGCGGAGCTTGTTCGCCAGGAGGTTTGCCCGTTCCCCTGTTTAGCCCTCCTCGACGAGGCGGCTGACTATGCGGCTTTCCCCGGAAACCAGCGCTCTATGGGCTTCCACAAGCCCTCCATTCCCGGTTGGCGCCAAACCGCTCCACCCGTGCCAAACGGTTCCCAGGATTGGGGAAAGCGTATGCTCACCATACGCTGCAGCCCGGGCCATTGTGAAGTCGATGATCTTTTCGTGCGTACCCGACCACCGTGAAACGACGCACCTTCCTAAAGGCAGCGGCCGCGGGATCGCTGGTTCTCATCAAAGGATGTTCCTCTGGTGCTTCGCGTGTCCTGGACCGAGTCCGACCAGGCGACGCATCTTGGCCGTGCTCTGACGCTTGGAAACGCCTCGATAACTCGGTCGGCGGCAACCTCATCGAGGTCCGCTCCCCTCTCACGGCGGCCGCAACCGATCCTGCCGAGCGCGCTGCGCTCTTCGCCAACATCTCGAACCCCTACTACCTCGCTGACAACCCTGCCCTCACCCAGACGCTCGGCTGGGTCGATGCCTGGACCTCGCAACCAAGCGCGTATGCCGTTGCGGCTCGCAATGCAACCGATGTCGCTGCCGCCGTCAGGTTTGCCGTGAAGAACAATCTTCGCCTCGTCGTGAAAGGCGGAGGCCACAGCTACCAAGGCACGTCCAACGCACCCGATTCACTGCTCATCTGGACCCGCCAGATGGACGAAATCGACATGCACGACAGTTTCGTTCCGCAGAACTGCGGGGCCGAGGTTGAGCCACAACGCGCGGTCACCCTGGGCGCCGGCGTCTACTCGTTGCAAGGCTACGAGGCCGTCACGACGAAAGGCGGTGCCTATGTTCAGGGAGGCGGCTGCCTCAACGTCGGTTTCGCTGGGCTGTGCCAGAGCGGGGGCTTCGGGAACTTCTCCAAGTACTACGGCACCGTTGCCTCCAACCTGCTCGAGGCGGAAGTCGTCACGGCCGATGGCGAGATCCGAACCGCCAACGCCTGCACGAACGCCGATCTATTCTGGGCGCTCAAGGGTGGCGGGGGAGGAACCTTCGCCGTCATCACCAAACTGACGCTGCGCGTTCATCAACTGCCCGAGCTCGCCGGGAGTGCCGGACTCAAAGTCAGCGCCCATTCGGACGATGCGTTCAAACGCTTGATCCAGCAGTTCATGACCTTCTACCGCGACGCTCTCTTCAACCGCCACTGGGGCGAGCAGGCGGGTTTCTCCGGGGACAACACGCTCGAAGTCAACATGGTTCAGGCTGGGCTCTCCACCGAGGAATCACGAAGAACCTGGCGACCCTTCCTCGATTGGCTGGAGGACTCTCCCTCCGATTACTCGCTCCAAGGAGATCCCGAAATTGGCAGCATGTCCGCCCGCCACTGGTGGGACGTGGAGTGGTTCCAAGAAAGAGAGATCGACGTATTCAATGTCGATGCTCGGCCAGGCGTGGCCCCCAACCGAGCCTGGTGGAAAGGCGACGCCGCCCAAGTCGGCTTTGTGATTTATGGCTTCGACTCTCTCTGGCTCCCGGAATCGCTGCTTGATGACCAGAGCCAAGAGAAGCTGGCCGACTCTCTCTTCGCCGCGTCACGCGGCGGCTATGTCGGGCTTCACTTCAACAAAGGCCTTGCCGGAGCTCGACCCGATACGATTGCCGCCGTCAGAGACACGGCGACCAACCCCTCGGTCTGTACGTCATTCGCCTTGGCGATGATCGGGGCCGACCAGGGACCCGCGTATCCCGGTGTTCCGGACCACGAACCCGACGTGGAACGCGGTCGCAGAGCGGCCGAGAACGTCCGCCGCGCCATGGCTGAGCTCCGGGTGGTCGCCGCCGGCAACGGCGCGTACGTCTCCGAAAGCAACTTCTTCGACGCGGATTTCCAACGTTCCTACTGGGGCGACAACTACACGCGCCTGGCGCAGATCAAAGAAGAATACGACCCCGAGGGGCTCTTCTTCGTGCACAACGGCGTCGGCTCTGAACGATGGTCTGCCGACGGCTTCACCAGGCGGCTTTGACAGGGTGACATTGGCTAGTCGTTCGCGAAAAAGGTGAGCCTACGACCCCGTGGCCTCGGCGCCTTGTGAGCCTCGGGCAGCCGGCAGATGCGCTCCATCCTCGTGACGCTGCCGTCCACGTACTCCCAGACGAGGTGCTCGCCGTCCGGGTATCGCCGAACCACGACCGGTCCCCAGCCGAACACGCGGAAGTCGAGCACGCCGTCGTTCCAGTACATCCCGGCGGAGGTCCGGGGGCAGTACTCCCGGTCTCCGAGGGTGAACAGCACCGCGCCCTCGGTGTCGTTGGTGGTGAGGCCGCCCGTGCTGTTGGGACCCGAGTCGTGAATGAGGCCGCCACTGGTGACGACGGTGCGCGTGCCGCACTGCTCGATGCGCTCCACGTGCCCGGCTCTGCCTCCGACGCCCCTCCAGAGCCCACGAATGTCCGCGACGCCCGCCGTCAACGGCTCGGTGCTCGCGCAGGATGGGTCGGGAAAAGTGTTGGTAGCTGCAGCCCGGGGTGTTGCCCTTGGGGATGTCGGCCGCCGTCTTGGCGCGGCCGTCCAGTACTGGGAGCTCGCAGTAGTCGATCGTGCTTCCGTCGCCGGCCAGCGTGGCCGGATCGATCTTCAGAGGTGGGCGCGGCGAGAGAAAGACGAACCAGAACGCGAAGGCCACGAGACCCGCAAGCGTCAGCACAGAGCGGAGCGCGAGCTTGCGGAGCGACGCCACCGTCAGGCCTGCTCGCACTCAGTCCAGGTGCGTCTTCAGTGCGGCCAGCACGTACTCAGGACCAGAACGCCGCTGGTAGTTCTCCGAATGGTCGACCCAGAGCACTTCGCCATTCCGGTCGATCAGCAGCGTGGTCGGCACCGGCAGCGACTCGGCCCCGGAGGGAGGACCGGAGTGCATTCCCTGATTACGCAGGCCGAAGGCATCCGTGACCGTGAGGTCTCGATCCGACAGCATACGTCCGTTCAGGCCGTGGTTCCTTCGTCCCTCCAGGATCTCTTCGGGGAGATCCGTGCTGACGGTGATCACCTGCACTCCCCGCTGGTCGAACTCGGGCTGTAGCTCCTCCCATCGCCGTAACTCGGCGACACAGTACGGTCACCAATGTCCGCGGAAGAACTTCATGAGAACGAGCCGGCCTTCGAGACTCGTGGAGTCGAAGAACTGGCTCTGATCATCGAGGGCTGTGAAGTGGGGAACGGTGTCGCCTACTCGAATGCCGTTCAGTGCGACTTCCTGGCGGCTGATGGCGACGCTGAACGGGAAGAAGCCCCCGACGACGATGGCGAGGACGGCAGCCACCCCTCCGAACCAACGCGTCCGAGCAAAGAAGGCGCCGATGCCGAGTGCTACCGCGGTGAGAAAGGAGAGGACGAAGGCGGACCGATTCTCCGGGATCGCGACCTGGTTGATCTGACGAAACCACAGTGCCACGGTGATCGCCGCCAGCACCAAGGAGAGCAGTCCCAGCGTCGTTCCGACGTTCTTCGTCTTGCCCTTCGCCACTCCCGCTTCTGCCGTTCCCTTCATACTTTCTACCTCTCGGCGCTACCTGCGTTGCGCTGCCCCTTCCACCCAGTGTTCAAGAATAGCGATGCGCTAACGGGTCTGCTCGGCGTCGCTCTCCAGCAAGCGAGCACCGCGAAGGATGTTCCCCATGGCGTAGTTCCCCTCGTGACAGGCGTACTCGTAGAGGCGGCCGCTCGTTTGCGGCCAGGTGTAGTCCCCGCTGTAGGGGGTCGCGAAGTCGCCCGACTCGACGGTGAACTCGTAGAGCAGGGATTCACCGTCGACACGAGTGAAGCGCTCGACCACGTGCAGGTCGCTGGGGAAGGGCGGGTTCCCCACCAGGGTCTCGCTGACCCAGTCCTGCTCGAGGAAGTTCGTCGTGTCGACGACCAGCGTCTCTCCCTCCCACCAGCCGATGGAATCGCCGCTCAGCGAGCGGACTTCGGGTGGAGCGTGCTCGGCGGGGCGGCCCTCGACGGCGAGCCGCACGACGCGGGCTTCGTGCATCCACTCGATCAGGATCACGACGTGGGTCTCTGACTGCACGATGGTCTTCAGATTGTTGTACGAGCGCGGCTGCACCGGGATGGACGCTTCGGGATGGAAGATGCAACGGTCTGCGATGGCCATCGTCTCGGGGCCGTCGTAGGGGCCGAACTCCGAGTAGCGGTGGTCGTCTGAATCGAGCCACCACGCCGTGCCGGGGTTTGGCTTTCGATAGGGGTGAATTCCTTCCCGACGCTTCTGCCCTCGCTCGGTGAGAGGCGGAAAGCGTCCGTTCGGCGGGTCGATGATCAGTGAGGTTCTGTACTCCCCCTTGGTACGCACTGGACTCGAGCCACGATCGATGTAGACGGCGTTGTAGCCGCCGACGTTCCCTCCCACCGGGGGAGCGTTCCGCTCGGGATCGCTCGGAAGGTTCTGGGTGATCTCCCGCTCCGTCGCGCGGCCCTCGATCTCCGCCGCCTCGTCCGCAGTGAACGCGCGACGCTCTTCGAGCTCTGGCCGCCGCTGCAAGGGGGTCAGGGTCGAAATGTCGTAGTTGCCTGAAAGGTCGGGTCGTCCGCTCGAGGTACGGGGGATGACGTCATTTGATTCAGCGGCGCCCAGGACGGGAAGTGACGAGAGGCTTAGGATCAAGAGCGTCGGGGCGACCATACTGGGAACCTTCATTGCGATCCTCCTGCTCGAGTCGGTGGCGATCATCGGCTTCGTGGATGGATAGATAGTACGAAACTCCGGTCTTCCGCCCGCTCGCGCTACCGAAAGACGTCGATCAGCCGGCTGTACTTGATGATGAGACTGCGGTCGGGCAGGGCCAGCTGGCCGAACTCCCGCTGCTCGTTGTAGACCACGAACAGACCGGTGTTGGCCGTCTGCAGCCACGAGAAACGCAGATTCGTGGAGAGGTCGTCGGTCGTGTCGTTGTATTGGAAGAGCGACGTCGTTGTAGCCCCAGCCGAGGTCGCGGGTGAAGCGCTCGCTGCGCCGAAAGTTGATCGTCGGGGTAAGCGCCAGAATGTCGCCACCGAACAAGCCGCCGGCGGTCATGCGGAGCGCGAGACTGAGAGGCCGGCCCTGGTCGGTGTTGAAGACGATCTGAGCTTCCTCGTTTTTGTAGGTGCCTGCGGGTATGACGACGTCCGGACGGACTTCGAAGGGCTCCTTAAGGGCCTCGTGCGTGAGATTGACGCCCGTGTGGACCTCGTAGCCGCTGCTCCACTCCCAGTGGCTGTCGATGTGCCAGCGCCCACTTTCCTGAAAGCCGTCGAAGTCCCAGAAGCCCCGGTAGCTGATGTGGGGGCGGATCTCGTGCAGGCCGGCTAGATGGTCGGGGCGGATCGTGTACTGCAGGCGTCCCGATGGCCGCCGGAAGGCGGTGCGTGAGATGAGGCACCGGTCGGGGAACTTCGAACTCATCTTTGCAAGTTGACATCCCCCAAGAAGGCCAAGAGCAACCGCACCGTTTCCTCCGGCTGTTCCTGCTGCACCCAGTGGCGGGCGCCGGCGACAAGGTGAACGGCGCGCATGTCGGTGCACGCGGTACCGTTCATTCGCTCAACGAAGCCTGGGCGCTGATACACGCCCCAATCGCTGGAGCCGGCGATGAACAGCGAAGGCTGGTCGATGGTGAGGCCCGCGAAGGTCTGCAGTTCGGCCGCGTCGAAACCGGAGGTGCCGCGCCGATACCAGTTCAAACCGCCCTGAAAGCCGTTGCGCGTGTATTCCGCCGCGTAGACCGCGAGCTCACGATCCGTCAACCAGTTGTTCGCCGCGATCTCCTCGGCTGTGGGCATCTCCTTCGCGACCGCCTGGGGCATCGTGTCGCCAAGGTCCAGGATGTAGTAAGTCGGCATCAGCGCTAGCTGGTCCGCCCGCCAGCCCTCCAACCGGTGGGGCCTGTTGCCATTCCAGTCAGCGCTCTTGTGGTGGTAGTAGGCGCGCAGAAAGGCGTGGATCCGTTCAGGACATTCGGTCATGTCGGCGTTGGCTGACCTTGTGGAGTAATACCATTGATAGTGCTTTCGCGGCCGATCCAACACTGCCAGAGCCTCGTGGATATCCGGCACGCTTTCGTCCGGAGTCCTGGCGCTCGCGGACAGTGGGAGGTCGGGCGGGCCGCCGAACGGCGCGCTCATCAGCACACACGTCCTGAAGACGTCCGGGCGCACCATCGCAGACCATGCGGCGGCGGTAGAACCGTAGTCGTGACCCACCAAGGCATCGGCCGTCTTGTGGCCGAGCGCGTTGAGGATCCCAAGTGCGTCGCGCACCATGTTCAAGAGCCGGAACTGCGACAGGTCGTCGCCATAGGTCACCGGTCCCCAACCCAAGGTCCTCCCGTAGCCGCGCAGGTCCGGTGCGATCACGTGATAGCCGGCGTCCGCCAGCGGTCCCATCACCTTTCGCCAGCTATAGGCCAGTTCGGGGAAGCCATGGAGCAGCAGGAGCGCGGGATCACACCGGTCACCCGCCTCGAGCACATGCATCTCTAGCCCGTTGGAGTTCTCCACATGGGACGAACGGATTCCGTCCGCCAAGAGGCCCGGGTCGTAGGGTTCGCGCAGGGTCATGGTCGCTATCGCCGGTGTCTCTTCAATCGGGAGTCCGAGCCTTGAGCCGGCTTCCAACGCCATGAGCGTGGCGAGAGTCTACCGTCGCACCGACGGCGGCTCATACTCGGCTGGAGTCCCTCCAGGTCGGCGAACCAACCATCAAACGGCGTCTCCGACCGGACCATTCCCCTGGGGGACGTCATCGTGTCGCCTTTGCTGGTGGTCTACGACATGTATCGAGGCGCGGCTATCAACAGCAAGCGATTGCTCGGCTGTAGACTGTCGCCGGCTGAGCCCGAAAGGAGAGCCCAATCCTCGGCCAGGAAAAAGGTGAGCTCGCCAAGGTGTGCGGAAGGGCCCGGGCACATGTTGCTGGGCATCGGGGGCTCGGTGAACCTGGAGAACCCCGGGGGACTACAGCGAGGTGGCCAAAGGCCTCCTCTGGGAGGATCTCGGCATCGACCTGGACGCCATGAGGGTCAACATCGATGACTGGGCCATCTTGAGCTCGGGCAAGGGCAGCGTGCTGGCGCTTCAGGGCCCGGATGGCCACGTCTCTGTTGCTGGCAGGTGCAATGAGCTCATGGTCGGCATTGGCGACTGCGAGCCGGCTGTCCGGATCTTCTCGATGGCGACTTCGTCCCAGGAGGAGGCCCCGAGAGGCATGGAGTTTCTGTACAGCCTGAATCGCTTGAACGTGGCGACCTCTCGCGCTCGCTGTGCGCCAGCATCCTCGTGGCAAGCCCCAAGCTGTAGTGCTTCTGCTCCTCGAGCCGATCAGGACTCACTCAGACGCCCCTGCAGCTCGTGGCGTAGTGGGAGCTCGACCGAGCCGTCGAGATTCCCCTTGCCAGGAACGTGGTTGACCTCGAGCCGTGTACCGCAGGGATCCTCGAAGAGAACCGAGTAGTAGCCCGACGCCCAGTCGTCGTCGCGCGGCGCATGGACTATCTTCGCGCCGAGCTCGACCACGAACGCGTGCACACGATCCACGTCCTCGCGGCTGTACGCGCGCAGGCACAGGTGGTGGAGGCCGGCGCGGAGCTGATCGAAGGGGGTGTTGCGATGCTCGCCAGAGGCCGCACGGATGCCGATCCCGGTGCGGCTACCAACGCAGTAGTAGAGCTCGTCGGTTCGTACCAGGCACTCCATGCCCCAAAACGCCAGGAGCTGCTCGTAGAAAGGCCGACAGCGCTCGTAGTCGGCGACCGTGATGTAGAGGTGCGCCACCCCGTTGAGGCGCAGGGGTTCGCGCGACGCCATCGGCCTGCTTCCCTTCTAGCCGCGAATGTCGCCCGCCGCCGGGTGAATGCTCGCGGACGCGCTCGGCCGCGACGCCACGCGCCCGTACCAGCCTCCAAGGGCGGCCAACTTCGGATCGACAGACTGACCGACGCTCGCGCCGAAGTCGAGAAAGGAATAGAGCATGATGTCGGCGAGCGTGAATCGATCGCCGGCCAGGAACTGCTTGCCCTCGAGGAGGCCGTCGAGCCAAGCCAGCTTGTCTTGCACCGAGGCCTTCAGCCCGTCCGCCGCCTCGGGCAGGCAGCGCATCCGATCCTTGAAGAGCGCGAGCCCTTCGGCGAACCGAAAGCCGTTGGCCAGTGGCTCGCAGACTCCGAGGTCACAGCGCCGTGCCCACATCCGGGTCTCGGCCTTTTCCACAGCGTTGGCGCCGATCATCGCCGGCTCGGGGCTGGTGTCCTCGAGGTACTCACAGATCGCGGTGATCTCCGCGATCACCGACCCGTCTTCGAGCTCGAGCGCCGGTAGCTGACCGCCGGGGTTCAGCTCCAGGTAGGGCCCCTGACGGTTCTCGCCGCCGCGCACATCGACCTCGGTAGTGGGCAGATCGATGCCCTTCTCCGCCATGAACATGCGGACTACCCGCGGATTGGGGCCGAGCGAGTTGTAGAGCTGCATCCGAGCCTACTCTCCCCGTTCGTCTAGCAGGTCGTAGATCCGCATCACTGCGGCCGGATAGATCCCTGGCTCGAGGATCCCACCGGGCAAGAGCGGCGAAGCGAACTGGCCGAGGTCGCCCTGATGGGCGCTCATGTCGACGCGCAACGCGGCCTCGAGCGCGGAGACGCCGTCGGCACGCATTGCGACCGTGGTGTCCCAGAGGTCGGCGTAGTACTTCTGCACCTTGTCGATGAGCGACCGGTCGGTGAACGGCATGCCGTGGCCAGGAGCAATGGTCTCGAAGGGAATTTCCTTGATCCTGTCGAGCGTCTCGACCCACTCGTCGACGAAGGCGTCGCCCATGTACGAGGGCCCGGCCACCAGCAGATCGCCGGTGAAAAGGATCTTCTCTGCCGGCAGGTAGACCACCACGTCGCCTCCGGTGTGCCCGCGACCCACGTGCAGCAGCTGGATCTCGCGACTGCCGCGATGGAGAGTCAGCCGGTCCTCGAGGGTCACCGTCGGCGGCGTGGCCACGACCGTGTCCATGGCCTCGATGTGGGCCTGTAACAAGGTCATCTGCTGGGTGAGAGCCAGCGCGGTTGCGCCGTCGCCGGACCCCTCGGCGGTGGCGTGGTCCGACGCCATCGTTTCGAGATTGCCTCGGAACAGCTGCTTGAAGTCGACGAAGGTCGCGTCGTCGAGCGCATCCTCGGCCGCCAACCGCTCACGTGTGTACTCGTGACCGACGATCAGCACGCCCGGCGGGAAGGCCTGGTTCCCGTGGGCATGATCGAAGTGGTAGTGGCTATTGATGAGGTAGGAGATCGGCTTCGAGGTGATCCCGGCGATGGTGTTCAGCAGTCCCTCCGCCGCTTGCGGCGTGACGTTGGAGTCGACCACCACCACGTCGTCTTCGTTCTCGATGACGAGCGCGTTCGACATGACGGTGACCGCACCAGCCTCGTGCAGGAAGTAGACGCCCGGGGCCAGAACGTCGACATTGTGGGTGTCGGTGCCTTCGGGTGGCGGCGGTGCGTCGACCGCCGGGGCGGTGTCCTCGGTCGGGGCGCCACAGCCCAGTGTGACCAGGCAGGCGGCCGCGAGTGCGATGTGTAGCAAGCTCTTCATATCTCTTCTTCTCCCTAGCGGGCGACCGTGGCCACCTCTTTTATGAACCGATCCAGAACGGGGACCTTGCGCTCTCTCGGTCCCATATTGAAGTCGGGCACGATGAACTCGTCGAGCCCCGCATCGGCATAGGCGGCGATCGTCTCGCGCACCTCGTCGACATTGCCGGCGATCAAGGGCAGCGGGGAATCGCCGGCCCGTGCCTTCGCGACCGTCTCGGCGTCGTCGCTCAAGACGATCAGGGCCTGTGCCGAGGTCGAGATCTCGCCGCGATCCCGGCCCTCGTTGCGGCAGTGCGCGTCAAGTACCGACAGCTTGTGGCGGATGGTGTCAACGTCGCCCCAGTAGTTCCACTCGTCGGCGTAGCGCGCGGCGATGCGCAGCGTCACCTTCTCCCCTCCGCCGCCGATCAGAAGTGGCAGTGGCTGCTGCACCGGCTTCGGCATCATCGACGCTTCGTCGAGTTGGTAGTACTCACCGGCAAAGGTGGTGCGCTCGTTGTCGAAGAGGCCTCGAATCACCTGGCAAGCCTCTTCCAGCCGCGCCAGGCGACCAGGAACGTCAGAGAACTCGATGCCGTAGGCACGATGCTCGTTCTCCTGCCAGCCCGCTCCCAGGCCGAGCACGCAGCGGCCACCGGAGATGTGGTCGATAGTGGCGGCCATGTTGGCGAGCACCGCCGGGTGCCGGTAGGTGTTCCCGCTGACCATGGCACCGATTCGGACCCGCGGCACCGCCGCCGCGAGCCCGGCCAGGGTCGTCCACGCCTCGCCGTAGGGCGTCGAAAGGTCCCCTTGGCTGGGCATGAAGTGATCGGCGTACCAGACCCCGTCCCAGCCCGACTCCTCGGCGTGCTGGGCCAGAAGGAGCACCTCGCTCCAGGGCAGGCTGGGGGCAGGCCAGTAGCTGAATCTCATGCGTTCAGGGTCGGTCGGGGAAGTCGGATGGTATCGCAGACGCGGCTACACTGTGGGCACTTTGGGGGTCGAAGACAGCGCCGGACCTGTCGTCGAGGCCGACGAGCTGAACGCCCGTCTTCTCAGCCTTACGAACGCGGTTCGGTCGCCCGCGGAGGGGCTCTTCGGACCCGACTCCGAGCTGTGGAACATCAACCGCCACACGGCGATGTTTCTCGGCAGCGGCCGAGCCGCCCTGCTGCAAACCGCTCATCCGGCGGTGGCGCAGGCGATCGCCCACCACTCCCGCGTCCGCGTCGAGCCGCTCGGCCGCTTCCATCGCACCTTTCGCCAGATCTTCAGCATGATCTGGGGCGATCTCGACACCGCACTCGCGGCCTCCCGCCGCGTCTACGCGGTGCACACGCGCATCAACGGGAGGTTCGACGAGAAGGTCGGCCGTTACCGGCCCGGCGATCTCTACCGCGCGCGCGATCGCGAGGCTGTGCTGTGGGTGCACGCAACGCTGTGGGAGACCTCGATTCTCATGTACGAGAACTTCGTTGGGCCTCTCTCACCGCGCCGCAAGGAGGCATACTACGCCGAGACGAGGCGATTCGCGGCGCTTTTCGGCCTCGACTACGACGAGCTTCCTGACACGTGGTCGGCGTTCGAGCGCTACAACCGCGGGATGTGGGAATCGGGCGAACTCGCCGTGGGCGAGGCCGGCGCCGAGATCGCTAGCTACCTGTTCCGCGCCCCGGATCCGCTGCTTCAGCCTGCCTTCGACCGCCTCCGCCTGCTGACCGCCCACCTGCTGCCGGTTCCCGTCCGCGAGGCCTTCGCCATGGAGCTGTCCGCTTCGGACGAGCGTCGCACCGAGAGACTGGTGAAACGAATGCGCTGGCTGATTCCTCGGCTACCCGCAAGGGTGCGCTACCTGCCCCCGTACCACGGAGCACGCACGCGTCTCGGACTCGCTCGGCGCCATCTACTCGATCGGCCTCTTCTGCGCCTCTACGTCGGGGAGTGACCCTCGGGCCACGCAAGCGGCACCCACCCCTCTCCGAGCCGGATCTCGTCGCACGCCTCGTTGGCGTTTCGCAAGAGGGCAAAGCGGACCGCGTCGGACACCAGTACGACGCCGCTCGCCACGGTGTCGACGAACAGCTGCTCGTCGGCGTCCAGGCGAAACGAAAGGGCATCGATGCGATCGCGGGTGTCGTTGTTGAGCGTGGCCTCGAGCTCGGCCTCGTCGAGCGAGACGACCCGCAGTGGGGTGGTGCCTCTGAAGTAGCTCTTGTCCCACCATTCGTCGTTGACTCGGTACTCGAAGTACCAGAGCCCGAGCTCGGCCTCGTAGCGCGTGTTCTCGAGGAAGAATCGGTGAATCTTGGGCGCGACGGGCCTGCCCTGCCAGGACCAGCGCTGGCGCGCGTCGACCTCGATCATCTCGTAGCGGAACTCGGTGAGCAGCTCATCGACCGGTCGGGCCGCTTGCAGGCCGCGAGCGATCGGCACCGGCGAGTAGATGCCGAGTGCCAGGCCCGGCAGATCCGCGACCAGCGCCTCGACGACGTCGGCCACTGCGGGATCGTCGAGCGACGATTCACCAGCCAGAGCGTCGAGCTCCCGCGCCACCATCGGGTTGTGGAAGTGCGCCGAGTGGCGGAAAAAAAGGTGGGAGCCGTGCTCGGAGAGGGCCAGGGCCCCCGCGAGGATGCGCTCACGGGCGTTGCCCGAACAGGGGTCGACCGGCACCGTCGCCAGCATAGCAACGGCGTTCGACGCTCCGCCGATAGATAGGATCGCGCGCATGGCGCGCTCCAAGACGTCCGACGACCTTGTCTGGGAAGGGTCCGAGATCGATCTCCCCGAGCCGATCTACGGCATCGACGAGCGCCCACCGACGCTGGGGGA
>JAYZDP010000105.1:0-5397 GCA_036337765.1 Acidobacteriota bacterium | reverse complement strand
CATGCCAAGGAGATGTCAGATAACAGGCAAGCGCCCGCTGCGGGCCCGCAACATCTCGCATGCGCACAACGTCACCAACCGCTTTCAAAAACCCAACATCCAACGCAAGCGGATCTACGTTTCCGAGCTCGGCCGCTTCATCCGCTTGAAGGTCTCCACCCGAGCGATCCGCACCATCACCAAGCTCGGCCTGCCCCGCTTCCTGAAGAAGCAAGGCTTGGCGCTCAAGGACATCACCTAGCTCTGGGTCGTCTTTCGTACGAGCTACCGTTTGGGAAAGCGATCTAGGCATCGCCTGTTTCGCTGGAGACGACTCCGGAGGGGGAGGGCTGGCCGAAGGCTCTGCAGTCGTATCTACCGAAGTTAGGGACGCCTCCTGCTTCGAGCCGGCAGTGCCTCCGCACAAGCGGCCCATCGCTTCACCAAAGGTGTCTCTCTACGAGGCCTCTTTGGCTTTCTGCATCGGATTGGGCTTCTTCTCTTCTTTTTGAAGCTCGAATCGGCGCTGTTTCGTCTCGGGCGGGAAGACATTGTTTTCGATGTCGGCGTCGGCGGTCTCGCGTTGGGGATCGATCTCGATGCGGACGATCTCCTGGTCGGCGAGGAGCAGCTTGGCGGCTTTGTTCCTGTTGCGCCGCCAGATCTCAGCCGGGATGCGGACCTCTTCGGTGGAGCCGTCGGCATAGCGGATCTCGAGGATCACCGGCATGACCAGACCGCCGCGGTTCTCGAGCTCGGCGACATAGACCCTCTTGTCCGTTTCGAGGAGGGTCTCCTCGTCCTCGTCGATCCGTTCGAGCAGCTTGCGGAACTCTTCGCGGTCTTCGGCGGTGACGTCGAGCTCGTCGTAGGTGTTATAGAAGTCCTCCAGGTCCGGGTGGCGCGCGACTCGCTTTTCGATGTCGCGGTTGCGGATCTCGGTGAGCGATTCCGGCTCGTCCTCTCGCTGATCGCGCCGCCGGGCCTTGTCGATCTCCGGATTGCCGGTGTCGAGGGTGTACTCGACGAGATCCGCGATCGCGAGGTCGGCGTGGTCGGTGCCGTAGAACCAGCCGCGCCAGAACCAGTCGAGATCCATCGCAGAGGCATCTTCTATCGAACGGAAGAAGTCGGCGGGCATGGGGCGCTTGAACCTCCAGCGCCGGGAGTACTCGCGGAAGGCGAAGTCGAAGAGGTCGCGGCCAAGGATCGTTTCTCGCAGGATGGTCAGGGCCGCGGCCGGTTTCGCGTAGGCGTTCTTGCCAAACTGCAGTAACGACTCGGAGTTGGTCATGACCGGCACCTGCGCGTCGCTCGTCATGTATTCGACGATCGTGCGCGGCTCTCCGCGGCGTGAGGGGTAGTCCTCTTCCCACTCCTTCTCGGCGACGTACTGCAGGAAGGAGTTGATGCCCTCGTCCATCCAGGTCCATTGTCGCTCGTCGGAGTTGACGATCATCGGGAAGTAGTTGTGACCGACCTCGTGGATGATGACCGAGATCAGACCGTATTTGGTGCGCTCGCGGTAGGTACCGTCCTTCTCGGGCCGTGGCCCGTTGAAGCTGATCATCGGGTATTCCATGCCGCCGACCGGACCGTTGACCGATATGGCGACCGGGTAGGGGTAGGGAAAAGTGAAGCGGGAGTACACGTCGAGGGTGTGAACGACCGCGTGGGTCGAGTAGCGGCTCCACAGCGGTTCACCCTCGTTGGGGTAAAACGACATCGCCATCACTCTGCGCCCGCCCACCTTGTGACCGACCGCATCCCAGATGAACTTCCGCGACGATGCCCAGGCGAAGTCACGCACGTCTTCGGCGTGAAAGACCCAGGTGCGCGTAGCCGAACTTCTCGATGCTTGGTTCGTCGCGGCTTCTTCGGGCGAGACGATGAAGAGAGGCTCGTCGGCGTCACGGGCCTCCTCTAGCCGGTCGAGCTGGGTGGCGCCGAGGACCTCTTTCGGGTTTTGCAGCACGCCGGTCGAGCCGACGACGTGATCCGCCGGCACCGTGATCGCAACCTCGTAGTCGCCCATCTCCAGGGTAAACTCGCCTTCACCGATGAACTGCTTGTGCTGCCAGCCGTTGACGTCGGTATAGGCCGCCATGCGTGGGAACCACTGGGCGACCTCGAAGAGGTAGTTGTCGTCTTCGGCGAAGTATTCCCAGCCGCCGCGCGAGTCCATCAGCTTCGCCTCGACCAGCGCGGTGGTCCAGTCGATCTCGAAGGCGACCGTGTCGCCCGGGCGGAGCGCCTGGTCCAGGTCGATGCGCATCATGGTGTGCACGACTTGGTGGCCTAGCGTTGCGCCCGCCGCGTCTCGCACGGCGTGGACTTTCATCTCCCCGTCGAAGGTGTCGGCAGTCAGGAGTTCTTTCAGCGACCTGTAGTCCATCTTCTCGATCGCGCCGCCGCGCACGCTGCGGCTGAGATTGCCGTGCGAGTCCGGGGTATAGAGATTCGGATCGAGCTGGACCCACAGGTAGCGCAGGATGTCGGGCGAGTGGTTGGTGTAGGTGATGCGCTCGCTACCGCTCAGGCTCTGGGTCGTCTCGTCGAGGGCCACTTCGATCCGGTAGTCGGCGCGCTGCTGCCAGTAGTCGGGTCCTGGCGCGCCGGAGGCCGTACGGATCGAGTTGGGAGAGGGCAGGACCTCCTCCAGCTGGCGGAAGGGGTCCGAGGCGATCTGAGCGTGCGCCACGGTCGCGGCGAGCAAAGGAGTCGCGAGCAGTAGTCGGATCATCGAGGGTCTCCTGGCGGCACCCTACCGCTCGTCGATAAGCCCCGCAACGTGCCCGATTGGATTGCGACGGTCCGTTACTATGGCCGTCTTCGAGAAGGAGTCTTCGATGCCAGTAGCAGCGAGCGCCGTCGGCGGACGGCTTGAAACCCATCGAGAAGAGCTCTCGGTGCGAAGGCTCTTGGCGTATTCGGCGGGTCTAGCCGCGACCGGAGACCCGACCTTTGATGATGACCGTCATGACGGGATCGTGGCTCTGCCACCGTTCTGCGTGTCGCTCGAGTGGCCGGTCGTGTCGAGCCCGCTGAGTCGCGAGCTCACCGGAACGGCGCTCGAAGAGTCGCGTCGGGGAGTCCACGCGAGCCAGGACTCCTTCTTTCACCGCCCGATGCGTCCGGGCGATCGCCTCGAGACCCGAGGCGCGATCGTCGGTCTCGAGGACACGAAGGCCGGCGCGCGAATGACGACCAAGCTCGAGACCCTCGATGCTTCGACCGGCGAGGCGGTGGTGACGAGCTACTCCCAGAGTATCTTCCGCGCAGTGCCTGTGGCGGGCGAGTCGAGGATGCTCGAGCCCATCCCTGCGGTGCCGACAAACGGCGATTTCGCGGGCGGCTCAGAGGTGCGCATTCCGATCTCCCGACAGCTACCTCACGTCTACACTGAGTGCGCGAAGATCTGGAATCCGATTCACACCGAGCGCGTGGTGGCGCTGGCCGCGGGGCTGCCAGACATCATCCTGCACGGCACGGCGACCTGGGCGCTCGCGGGCCGCGAGATCATCCGCCACTACTGCGATGGCGATCCGCGGCGGATGCGACGCCTGCACGGGCGCTTCCGAGCGATGGTGATTCCGGGCTCGGAGATTCGGGTCTTGCACCTGCAGAAGGACGACGGTGTGCATTTCGAAGTTCGCAACGACAGCGAGCAAGCGGCGATCACGCACGGCTTCGCCGAGATCGCCTCTTAGTCGCGAAGGGAGGACACAATGGCCGAGCTGGAGATTACCCTCGACGACGGCGTCGCCACGTTGACGCTGAACCGGCCCGAGGCGCGCAACGCGCTCGACGACGCGATCCGGGCGCAGTTGCTCGATGCCTTGTTGACGATCGAGAACGATCCGGCGGCGCGCTGTGTCGTGCTGCGCGGGACGGGCGATCACTTCATGGCCGGTGGGGACATCAAGACCATGGTCGAAAACGTCGACGCCCCGAGGGAAGAGGTGCGCAAGTACTTCTTGAATCGCATCCACAACCTACATCCGATCGTCGTCGCCATGCGGCGGATGCCAAAGCCGATCCTGGCCAGCGTTGCCGGAGCTGCGGCCGGCGCGGGTGTGAGCTTCGCGCTTGCCTGCGATCTCGTGGTTGCCGCCGAAGATGCCTTCTTCACGCTCGCCTACGTGAACATAGGTACCAGTCCCGACGGTTCGGCGAGCTTCCAGCTACCGCGCACGCTGGGCATCAAGCGCGCCATGGAGATGACGCTCCTGGGCGACCGGATCGATGCGGCCAAGGCCCTCGAATGGGGCTTGGTGAACTTCGTGGTGCCACGCATCGAGCTCGAGGACGAGACCGCGAAGCTCGCGGGGCGGCTCGCCAAGGGCCCGACTCGCGTCTATGGTCGTGCCAAGGCCCTTCTGTATCGGTCCATCGGAAGCGACTACGAGGCGCAGCTGCAGGCCGAGGCTGACGCCTTCTCGGACAGCGCCAGCCGCCGAGATTTTCGCGAGGGGATCACAGCCTTCGTCGAGAAACGACGGCCGGTCTTCACCGGCGAGTAGCCCCGGGGGTCTGAGAGACGGTCATGCCCGCCTGTCGAGTCGCTTGTCGATCCACCTGGCCGAGAAAGGAAGGAGTCCTTCGCTCGCGAGCAGGCGTTCTGTTCGTCTTCCTCGCGCTGTCGACGATCCGGGTGATCGCGCAGGAACCGATGGAGTTTTGGAACCTTCCCCGCCAAGGAGCCAACCTCTTTAGCGAGGTCGAGTCCTCGGATCGGTTGGCGGCTGCCGCCACGCTCGGAGTCGATTTCGTTCGCCTGGACCAGGCGGATCGAGCGTGCATGAAGGTTGTTCTCACCTTCCTCAGCCTTCCCAGGGGCACGCTGGAAGCAGCTCAACGGCGACAACGACGATGGGCGCCTGTGGCAGAGCGAGGACTTACAGAAACAGGCTGCTCCATTCTGGACCGATCTCGCGTGGAAGCTTCGCGACCATCCCGCCCTGGTCGGCTACGACCTGCTCAACGAGCCGCATCCTGGCCGCACGCTTGCGGGACTTGAGGAGGTGACGAGCCAGGGGTGCCGCGCATGGCAGCGATCGGTGGCAGGTTCCGCCCCAGACTTGAATCGCTGGAATCGGCGCTTGGTGACGGCGATCCGCTCAGTCGATAACCGTACCCCGATCATTGTCGAGCCTGCCGGCTACGCGGCACTGGCGGCTGTACCTCTTTTGGAGCCGATCGATGACGAGGCCGTGATCTGTTCTTTTCACACGTACGAACCGTGGGTCTATACGACGAAGCGTGCGAACCAAGGGCGCTATGAGTACCCATCACGGATGCCGATCGGATGGCACGACGGGACCGAGGCCTGGGATAGGAACCAAATCACGGAGGCGTTCGCTGCGGTAGGGGAGTGGACACGAAGCCATGCCCTACCGCCCTCACGGGTCCTCTTGG